>NZ_JANJFE010000009.1:0-82053 GCF_024623505.1 Microbacterium sp. zg.B48 | reverse complement strand
ACGTGCGGGACTGGATCCACGCCGATGACCACTCCTCCGCCGTGCTGACCATCCTCGAGAAGGGCAGCATCGGGGAGACCTACCTGATCGGCGCCGACGGGGAACGCAACAACAAGGACGTCATCGAACTGATCCTCACCCTGATGGGCCAGCCCGCCGACGCGTACGACCACGTCACCGACCGGGCCGGACACGACCTGCGCTACGCCATCGACTCCACCAAACTCCGCACCGAACTGGGCTGGACCCCCGCGTACGGGGACTTCGAGGCCGGACTGGCCGCCACCATCGCCTGGTACCGCGACAACGAACCCTGGTGGGCCGCCACCAAAGACGGCGTCGAAGCCTTTTACGCCAGCAAAGGACAATAGGCCCTCCCGCAATTGTTAGCAGCCGCAGGCGCAGAATTCCTGGACTTCGCGCACCTCGCTCGGCTGGCAAATGCGAATCGCAGCTGTCGCTACCTTCTACACTGGGGAGCAATTCTCGCCGCCACGGACGCCGGCTCTCCGCGCCTTCAAACATGAGGAGTTTCCATGCGCCTGTCCGTTATCGGCTGCGGTTATCTCGGCGCGGTTCATGCCGCTGCCATGGCATCGATCGGTCACGACGTCGTCGGCATCGACGTGGACGAGCAGAAAGTTGCCACCCTGTCACGGGGTGAGGCTCCCTTCTTTGAACCCGGTCTGGCGGAGATCCTCACCGAAGGCATCGCGTCCGGCCGCCTGCGGTTCACGACCGACATGGCCGAAGCGCACGGCGCCGACGTGCACTTCGTCGGCGTCGGCACACCTCAGCAGAAGGACAGCCACGCCGCCGATCTCTCCTATGTGAACGGCGCCTTCGACGCGCTGATCCCCTACCTGCGGCCCGGTGACATCGTCGCGGGCAAGTCGACGGTGCCGGTCGGCACGGCCGCGGACCTTGCCGAACGCGTGCACCCGACCGGCGCCACCCTGGTGTGGAACCCCGAGTTCCTGCGCGAGGGCTGGGCCGTGCAGGACACCATCGACCCCGACCGGCTGGTGGCGGGTGTCCCCAGCACGAGCTCCGGCGTGCCCACCGAAGACGGCGACCGGGCAGCCGGCATCCTGCGCGAGGTGTACCACCCCGCGATCGCCAAGCAGACGCCTTTCATCGTCACCGACTACGCCACCGCCGAGCTCGTGAAGGTCGCCGCGAACGCGTTCCTGGCGACGAAGATCTCGTTCATCAACGCGATGGCCGAGATCGCCGAGGTCACCGGGGCCGACGTCACGCAGCTCGCCGATGCGATCGGGCACGACGCCCGCATCGGCCGGCGCTTCCTCGGCGCCGGGATCGGGTTCGGCGGCGGCTGCCTGCCCAAGGACATCCGAGCCTTCGCCGCACGCGCCGAGGAGCTCGGCCGCGGCGAATCGATCAGCTTCCTGCGCGAGATCGATGCGATCAACCTGCGCCGTCGCGATCGCGCCGTCCAGCTCGTCGTCGAAGCCCTGGACGGGTCGGTGTTCGAGAAGAAGATCACCGTCCTCGGCGCCGCCTTCAAGCCGCACAGCGACGACATCCGCGACTCCCCCGCCCTCGACGTCGCCGTGCAGCTGCGCGGACTCGGCGCATCCGTGACGGTCACCGACCCGGCCGCGATCCCCAACGCCCAGCGGGTGCACCCGCAGCTGTCGTACATCGAGGACCGCGACGAGGCCCTGCGCGGTGCGGATGCCGTCATCGTCGTCACCGAATGGGACGAGTACCGCCGGCAACTCGCTCCCGAGCACGCCGCGACGCTGGTCGAAGGTCGCATCATCGTCGACGGGCGCAACTGCCTGGACTCGGCAGCATGGCGCGCCGCCGGCTGGACGTACTACGGGATGGGTCGGCCCTAGCCACTGCACCGGCCCCGGCAGGGTTCCCGCCGGCTCGGTGCATGTTTCGCGATTGTGTCGGACGCGTGCCCAGTGTTACGAGTGTGCGAACAACGCCCGGCCGGTGCGGTCGCGTCGGGCGCGGACTTCTACGCTGGAGGCAAGCCCGCCCCTCGCCGCAGCAGCGCCCCCGCACTTCGAGCAGCACGGACCGGCGGACCCAGGCTCCCCGACCCCTCGACCGTGCTCCCCCCAGGGCGCGGTTCGGGGAGCCGCTTCGCCAGGCCCCGCTCGGCTCCCCGGCCGCTGCTGATCGCCGTCGTCGGGTTCGAGTCCGTCGCGTGCGACTCCGCGCGCCCCGGCGGTCCGCTACGTTGACAACGAGTCACACCTTCTGCCAACGCTGTCCTTCCCCCCGGAGCCCCCCATGACCCAGCCCATCGATCGACGGTCCGTGCTCGCCGGCTCCGTCGCCCTCGCCTCGATCGGCCTCGCGTCGCTCGTGACCACTCCGGCCGCGTACGCGGTGACGACGACCGCGAGCCCGCGCGTCGGTGCGGCGCGCCCGAGCAGCATCACCTCGTACGGGCCGAACGGCACCCATTACCCCACCGACCTGCCGTGGGTGGGCGAACCCGCAGCGCACGAGCTGGTCGTCAACTGCGACTGGACCTCCATCGCGAACGCGATCAAGAGCCTCACCCCCGCCCGCGTGGCGCAGGGCGTCGCGATCCGCGTGCGCCCCGGCATCCTGCCCGGCAACGGCTCTGGCTCGTCCGCCAAGGCCGTGCTGTCCGGCGTCGGTTCGATGTCGTGGACGCGCAACGTGCTGATCTGCCCGCTCGAGGGATTCGGCAGCGTCACCGTCGCCGACAAGGGCATCCGCATCGACCAGTGCGCGCGGCTGTCGTTCTTCGGGCTGCAGAGCCAGGGACAGATCTGCATGACGCTCTGCGGCGACATGCAGATGGGCTGGAGCCGCTGGTCGGGCATGAACCTCACCCGCGGCGGGGCGAACATCGCACTGTACGAGGTGGTGCTCGGATTCCGCCGCAACCCCGAGGACACCTCGGGCGTGCGTCCCACCGAGACCTACCCGATGACGAACATCTCCCGCTACGGCTGCGTGTTCGGGCCGTCGGTCAAGCCGGCCGGCAGCAGCGCGCACTGCGACACGATCCAGCTCGAAGGAACCGGCACCGGCACGTTCGGGTCCTTCACCAGCGTGGACTGCGTGGACTACGGGTCATCGAACGCGGTCGTGATGATGCACCAGCGGCTCAGTCTCGCCGAGTTCCGGCACTGCCTGATCCTGGGCGATGTGCTGCCCTGGCAGGTCTACCCGCTGCAGGCCGGCGACTACGCCGGACGGCCCAACGCCTTCTCGGGCTGGTGCGCCGACGTGCGCCTGTACGACAGCGTCGTGGCCGGCGCGGTGGGCTCCACCGACTTCACCCGGATCGAGCGCACGACGCTCAGCTACGCGCCGCAGGCCTCGCAGCAGCCCACGGTGTCGGGCACCTGGACGGTCGACACCGGCATCGCCGGCTGGAACGCGGCGGCGATCATGGCGCAGCAGCACGTCCCCGACTACGAGGACGCGACCCTGGCCGGGATCTGGAGCTGGTGAGCCGGGCGCTCAGCGCGAGCCGATCACGGCGTCGAACGCGGCGATCGTGAGCTGAACCGACTCGTCCCGGCGCGGCTTCAGCGCGTGGTCGGCGCCCTCGAGGATGACAACCTCGGCCTCCCCGCCGGCCTCGCGCCACGCGGCGGCGGTGTCTTCGGACCACTGTGCGGGGGCGACGTCGTCGTCCTCGCCGTGGATCAGCAGCAGCGGCTCGGTCGCGCGGTCGAAGAACGTGCGCGCGGCGACGTCGGCCCAGTACTCGGGGTTCTCGGAGGGCATCCCGACGGACTCGGTGACCTCTTCGAGGATCTCGCTGTCCCGCTCGGCGTACTGCTCGATGACGTCCCCGAACGACGTCGTGGCCGCCGACAGCGCCACGACCAGATCCGACGAACCGGGCGCGATCACCGCGGCATCCACCGCCAGCAGCCCGCCCAGACTGTGACCGAGCAGCCCGATCCGCTCCGGATCGACCTGGTCGAGCTGCCCCGACCGCAGCACCGCGAGCGCGTTGACGACATCCAGCGCCATCCCCCAGTCCAGCACGGTGGGCCAGCCGAAGCCGTGGTCGAACGAGAGGCTGGCCGGGTCTGCGGGGTCGGACTCGGCGTAGCCGCGCAGGTCGGTCGCCAGGACGACGTAGCCGCTCTCGATCAGCGCCCGCTGCTCGGCCTCCAGGTCGCTGCCGCTCTGGTACAGCTCCGGGTCCACGCTGCCGTGCACCACGACCACGGCCGGGAACGGGCCCTCGCCGGCGGGGGTGCGCAGGATGCCGGAGATGGTCAGCCCGGCGCTGTCGTACGTCACCGCGTGCGAGGTGACCCCATCGGTCTCGTCGACGAGTTCGCCGACGACCAGAGCCGGCTGTTCGCGCGGCGAGTCGATGATCGTGCGCAGCGTGGACGTGTCGATCACGGGTGCCTCCGCGGTAGCCGACGGCGCCGGCGTCGAGGGCGGTGCCGGAGCACTCGCGCAGCCCCCGATCAGCACGGTCATGCTCGCCAGCCCGGCCAGCAGCAGATGACGGCGGGGACGACGCGGATGCTGTGAGATGACCGCCATGGCCTCAAGCGTAGCCATCTTCAAAAGGGCGACGCGCCCACCGGATTCGCCGTTTTGTCCAATCGGATATCGACATGTCAGGATCGAAACGACTTTGGGGTAAGACAGTTTCCTTTGTGGATCCCTGGGAGTGAGAACCGGGGATGCGTGCATTCCCGGGCGACCGAATCAGGACGGGACAATACATGCGCAATCGGACCAACAAGACAGGCAATCGGGGAATGTGGGGGCGCGCCGCGGGGATAATTGGCGCATCCGTGCTGGCAGCATCGGCGATCATCGCCGTGCCGAGCATGGCCACCGCCGACGTGACCGGTGACATCGAGCCGCTGGCCACGTCCACCACGACGGACATCGTGGTGGAGGCGCGCATCGCGTTCCAGCGCGCGCCGATCGCCGACCTGGACAACACCGAGTACCTCGAAGGCGTCACCTTCGAGCTGTACTCCCCCGCCGGCGACGCGCCCGGCGCGGCCACCGGCCTGACCTGTGTCGTTCCGGCAGGCGCCGGAAGCTGCACGATCACGGTGCCCGAGACCGGCCCGGGCGAAGCGAACGAAGGCGACCGGTTCTTCGTCGTCATGACCAGCGCGGGCGATTCGGCGAACCCGATCGACTCGTTCATGACCGGCACCTCGTCGGAGCCGAACCAGCTGCGCCACTACGCCGGCCTCACCCCGGCGATGACCGCGGACACCACCATCGCATTCCCGACCCAGGGCGAGGGCCAGCTCCTGAACTCCGGAGTGGTCGCCGCGTCGCTGGTCAACCCGACCCTGGCGCCCAGCTGCACGAACGACGGACTGTCGCTCGCGGTGCAGATGGACATCTCCGGCTCGGTGGACGCCACCCAGCGCGCCGCCTACCGGAACGCGTTCAACGAGCTCCTCGCAGAGCTGGCCGGCACGCCGGTCGAGCTGAGCCTGTCCACGTTCGGCTCCTCCTCGCCGGTCGCCGGTCGCGCCAGCGGCCCGTACTCGCTGGATGACCCGGCCGATGTCGCGGCCGCGGTCGCGGATGTCGCGGCGTTCACGCAGCCCGTACCGGGCCCGACCCAGCAGACCAACTGGGACCTCGCGCTGCGGACCATCGCGGACGCGCCGACCACCTACGACGCCCTGCTGGTCCTGACCGACGGTGCGCCGAACTACGTCAGCAACGCCGCCGGCACCGGCGGCCAGGAAGTCTCCGGTTCCGCCGTCACGATCGCCGCGCTCGAGCAGGCCGTCTTCTCGGCCAACGCCGTCAAGGCCGAGGGAACGCGGATCCTGGTCATGGGCATCGGCAACGGCACCGCCGGAGAGGTCTACCGCAACCTCGCGGCGATCTCGGGTCCGAACGCCGGAAGCGACTACTTCCAGGGCGGGTGGGAGACCCTCACCGAGGACCTGCGCAACGCCGTCAACCCGCTGGTCTGCCGCGTCGCGGTGACCCTGGACAAGCTGGTCGTCGACGCCGCCGGGCAGAACCCGACACCGGCCGACGGCTGGAGCTTCTCCGCGGACGTCGCCGACGTCACGGCCGGCACCACCACCCTCGAGGGCGACTCGCCGCAGGCGACCGGCTCGGGCCAGAACGCTCCGGGTGAGGCGAACTGGGTGGTCGTGTTCGATGACCGCACCGCCTCCGCCTCGCTCACCCTGACCGAGGCGCCGCAGGCCGGGTACTCGCTGGTGGACGCGACCTACACGGTCATCCACGCCGACAGCACCACGGACACCGGAACCGGCACCTCCGCGGCGCTGACCATCCCGGCGATCACACCCACGGACCGCGTCGAGGTCGTCTTCACGAACGGTCCGGCTGCGGCCCCCGCCGCGGCGACGTTCCAGGCGCGCAAGGTGATCAGCGGCACCGGCGCGGCACTCGTGCCCGCCGACACCGCCTTCCAGGTGGCGTACACGGTCAACGGCACACCCGCCGCTGAGCCGCTGGTGCTCCTGGCCGACGGCACCCCCGTCTCCAGCCCCGCGCTGGCCGTGGGCGATGAGATCACCCTGACCGAACTGACTCCGCCCGCCGTGGCCGGCGTCACGTGGGGTGCGGCGCCCGTCCTGGAGCCGATCGTGCTGACCGATGCATCCGTCGTTCTGGAGATCGCCAACGTCGCCACGGCGGCCGTGACACCCGCGCCGACGCAGCCGCCGGCACCGAACCCGGCAGGGTCGCTGCCGGTGACCGGCCTGGACAGCAGCCTCGTGCCGCTGTGGCTCGGTGGCGGTGCCCTGATGATCGCCCTGGGAGCCATGGCTCTGCAGGCTGCGCGTCGACGGGCAACGGGCACGAAGTAATCGAGTAGGTTGGTGCGGGCGCCTTGGGGGGTGCCCGCACCGACCGAAAACTGACCCTAACGGGCGAGACACACTCTCGACACATAGGGCTGTTAGCGTCGCAACCTGGGGGAAGCGCATGGGCACCGATCAGCGTGTGGCTATCATCGTGCGATTCGGACTGAATCCGCAGCACTGGGCCGAAAGACATGCACGCGGTGACGTCGTGGACGAAACGCCCTATGCGTATCACCTCGCCGAGCAATGGTTCACCGTGGAATGGTCCGACGACCGACCGGAAAACCAAATTGCGCGATGGTGGCGGATGTCGGTGCGACACTTCCTGGGATTCGATTTCGTGCACGTGTGGCGGAACCGCCGCGTGATCCGGCGCGCCGATGCGGTGTGGACGCACACCGAGCGCGAGCACCTCGCCGTCGCGCTGCTGAAGACCCTGTCACCGCGCCGCTACCGGGCCGTCAGCATCGCGCAGTCGGTGTGGCTGTGGGACCTGTGGCCGAACGTCTCGCGCGTGCGAGCGGCGTTCTTCCACCGGCTGGTCAAGCGCCACGCGGTCGAGGTCGTGCTCAGCCGAGTGAACCGCGACGCCTCTCGCGAGGCGGTCCCCGGGCGCACCGTGGTCCGGGTGCCGTTCGGCACCCACTTCGCCTCGCCGAACCCCGGCGCCGCGCCCGCCGGCACGCCGCGGATCCTCGTGGTCGGCAACGACCGGCACCGTGACTGGGACCTGCTCGCCGCGGTCACCGAACTGGTCCCCGAGGCCCACTTCGATCTGATCTCGCTGTCCGAGGACGTGCACGCGCGCCAGTGGCCGGCGCACGTCCACGTCCGCTCCGCCACGCAGCCCGAGGTCCTCGCCGCGTACGCGACCTCGACCGTGGTGGCTCTGCCTCTGCTGCCGAACTGCCACGCGTCCGGCTGCACGGTGGCCATCGAAGCCATCTCGGCCGGCATCCCGATCGTCGTGAGCGACGCCGGCGGCATCGACGAGTACGTCACCGGCGCGGACGCGGACCTCGTCCCGGTCGGCGATGCCGCAGCCTTCGCCGCGGCGATCCGCCGGCGCCTGGCCGGCCCGGCCGGCGCCGCCGCCGGATCCACCGCCGCCGATCGCGGACTGAGCGAGCGGGACTACGTCGCCCGGCTGGCGCTGCTGACGCAGGCCGCACTGTCCGGCGCGGCGTTCGACCCGGCCGTCGAAGCCTTCCAGCGCGTCGCCGACGCCCCCCGCGTCCGGAGCGGGGTGACCGCGTGAACACCCTCGATCTGCTCCTGCTCGCGCAGCGGACGCGCGACCTGGCCTTCAGCAAGCTCGCCGCGCCCGGCTTCGCGGCGTTCGGCAAGAACTCGCGCATCCTGCTGCCCACCCGCCTCAGCGGTGCCGAGCACATCAGCGTCGGCGATCGGGTCCTGATCGGCGCGGGGTCGTGGCTGATCGTGCCCGCCCAGCACGCGCCGGGGCCCAACATCGTGCTGCACGACCGGGTGCGGATGAACACCACGTCCATCTCCGCCGTCTCGCGCGTGGAGATCGAGGAGGGGGTCGCCATCGCCCGGGGCTGCTACATCTCCGATCACTCGCACGGATTCGACGATCCGGACGCGCACATCCGCGACCAGCCGATCGACCGCGTGGCTCCGGTGCTGATCCGCCGCGGCGCGTGGCTGGGCCAGAACTGCGTCGTCCTGCCCGGCGTCACGATCGGCCGCGGCAGCGTGATCGGCGCGAACAGCGTCGTGCGCGAAGACGTCCCCGACCGCACCGTGGTCGCGGGTGTGCCCGCTCGAGTTCTCCGGGAGCTGCCATGACCGCGACCGCCCCGAGCCCCGTGAGCTCCCCCGGATCGACGCCGCCGGGCCAGGACTTCGTCTTCACGTTCTCGTACGAGTCCTACGCCGACGCCCGCAAGCGCGGCATGATGCGGCCACCGGACCGGCTGGTGTCCACCCTCATCGACAGCCCCGAGGTGCGCCGGCTGCTGATCGCAGACCCGTACCGGTCGTGGCTGACCAACTGGGGTCGCTCGGTCATCGATTTCCGTCACCGGGCCCGCGAGACCGAGAAGGTGCGCCACGTCAGTCCGCTGCGGACGGCGCGCGCAGACCCGACCCAGATCGACGAGATCGCGGACGTGTATCTCGGCTACGAGCGCGCGGTTCTTCGCGCCGCGGCGGCGGCCGCGCTGGTGGAGCCGTCCTTCGTCACCGCCAATCCTCTGGTCGCCGGCTTCAGCCGGCTCGAGTGGACCGGCGGTGCGCTGTACTACGCCCGCGACGACTGGCTGAGCTCTCCGGGCCGTCGCCGATACTGGCCGGCCTACCAGGAGGCCTACCGGCGCATCGCCGAGAGCGGCCGCGCCGTCGCCGCCGTCTCGCAGGAGATCATCGACCGGATCGGTCCGCGCGGCCCGCACGCGGTGGTGCCCAACGGCATCGAACCGCGCGAGTGGTCCGGTCCGGTGCCGTCCGCGCCGGCGTGGTTCGCGCGCATCCCCGGCCCACGCGCGGTGTACGTCGGCACGCTCGACTCGCGACTGGACATCGCCGGGCTCACGCTGCTTGCGCGCGCACGCCCCGATCTGCACATCGTGCTGATCGGACCGGCGCCCAGCCCGAGCTACATCGCGAGCCTGAAAGGGCTGCCGAACGTGCACATCCGCGGGGAGGTCGGCCGCCGCGAGGTGATCGGGGTCCTGCGCAACAGCGAGCTGACACTTCTCGCGCACCGTCGCACACCGCTGACCGAGGCGATGAGCCCGCTCAAGGTGTACGAGTACCTCGCGGCCGGCAAGCCGGTCCTGGCGACCGATCTGCGCCCCGTGCGCGGCTTCGGCGAGCGGGTGCACCTGACCGATACGGTCTCAGATTTCATCGACGTGATCGACTCGGCACTGGCGCAGGGAACGCTGGCCGAGACGGAACGACGGGCATTCGTCACCGAGAATGCCTGGTCGTCGCGTCACAAGGAGATACTCACACTGCTTACCGGGGGGTAGCGGCCGCACCGAGCGGGGCGCTGCATGAATATGGGGGATGGAATGACGTCACAGGGGGACGTTCTACTGGTGTGCTCAGGTGGGGGACACCTGCGGCAACTGGCGAGCTTCGTGGAACGGATGGGGTACGCGCCGGAACGGCAGGTCTGGGTCACGTTCCGCAACGGGCTCAGCGAGTCGCTGCTGAGCGGCCGTGAGGTGATCTACGCGCCGTTCACCGGACCGCGGGATCTGAAAAACTTCGCGAAGCTGGTCGTGCTCGCCCGTCGCGTGCTGAAGGAGAGGACATTCACCGAGGCGATCAGCACGGGCTCCAGCCCGGCGGTCGCCTTCCTGCCGGGGGCCGCCGCACGCGGTGCCACGGCGCACTACATCGAAAGCGCCACCCGCGCGGACGGACCGTCGATGACCGGCAAGATCCTCGCCCGGTTCCCCAACGTGCACACCTACACGCAGTACCCGGGGTGGGCGGATGAACGGTGGGAGTACCGCGGCTCGGTCTTCGACGACTTCGAGCCCGGGCCCGATCTGACCCGATCGGTCGCGCCCCGCAGCGCGGTCATCTCGGTCGGCACTCAGGAGGGCTACCCCTTCACCCGGATGCTGGATGCCGTCGTCCCGCTGCTCGGCAGCTTCGACGAGGTGCTGTACCAGACCGGTGATCTGGACCCGGCGGCGTGGTCCATCGAGGGGCGCACCAGCGTTCCGTACGAGGAGCTCAGCCGCGCCAGCGCGGACGCCGAAGTCGTGATCAGCCACGCGGGCGTCGGCTCGGCCCTGACCGCGCTGCGCGCGGGCAAGCACCCCATTCTGATCCCGCGCATGTCCGCCCATGGCGAGCACGTCGATGACCATCAGGTGCAGCTGGCCCGCGAATTGGAGCGGCGCGGACTGGCGACCGTCCGAACGCCCGATACGCTCGGTTATGAGGACATTCTGAGCGCGAGCCGCCGCACCGTTCGGATCATCCCCTCTCCCCCGTTCTCGCTCAGGTCACCCACGGAGCTGCATGCCGCCCGACATAAATAGGCGCTCGCTGTTTCGTGGATCCCTGATCCTGGCGACGGCGGGTGTGCTGGCATCGTGCAGCGCGCTCCCGGCACCCAGGCCGACGCCCTCGCACACCGCCGTCCCCACACCGGCGCCGGTTCCCAGCGCATCCCGGCGTCCGGCCACGACCCGGTCCTACGGCCCCAACGGCACCCACTATCCCGAGGATCTGCCGTGGCTGGGCGACACCGCGGCCCTCGAACTGGTCGCCGAGTGCGACTGGATCGACATCGCCCGCAAGGTCGAGGCGCTGGACGCGCCGGCGGTCGCGGCGGGCGTGATCATCCGGGTCAAGCCGGGCACGCTTCCCGGTGGCGGGGCGGGCTCCTCCGCGCGCCCGGTGCTGGCCGGGGTGGGCAACGCCGGCTGGGCACGGAACGTGCTGATCTGCCCGCTCGAGGGCTTCGGCAGCGTCACCACAGCGGCGGGCGGCATCCGCTTCGACCAGTGCGCGCGGCTGTCGTTCTTCGGGTTCCAGAGTGCGGGGACCGTCACGATGACCCGCTGCGTCGGTCTGCAGCTCGGCTGGAGCCGGTTCGACGGGATGAACATCACCCGCGGCGCCCGCGACATCGCCCTGTACGAGCTGGTCCTCGGATTCCGCCAGAGCGCCGATGACACCGCCGGCATCCGCCCCACCGAGGCGTTCGAGATGACGAACTTCACCCGCCACGGGTGCGTGTTCGGTCCGTCGGTCAAACCCGACGGCAGCGACGCGCACTGCGACACGATCCAGCTGGAGGGCACCGGGACCGGCCCGTTCGGCCCGTTCCTGAGCGTCGACTGCGTCGACTACGGGTCATCCAACGCGGCAGAGCTGCTGCATACCCGACTCGTCCTCGCCGACTACCAGCACTGCATGATCCTCGGCGGTCAGCTGCCCTGGCGCGTGTTCCCCCTCCGCAGCGGCGACTACGAGGGCGACCCCAACGCGTTCGCCGGCGGCTGCCAGGACGTCCGGCTCACCGACTGCGTCGTGGTCGGCGCCATCGGCCGGATGGGCTTCACCCAGGTGCACAGCTCGACGCTGAGCTACAACCCGGTCTCCGAACAGCAGCCGCGCGACTCCGGCTCGTGGGACGTGGACGGCAATTCGCGGGACTGGAGCCGGGACGAGATCATGGCGCGCCAGTCGATCCCCGACTACGAGATCGACACGCTGCGCAGCATCTGGGCCTGGTAGGCCGCGTCGGCGATAGCGGTCAGCGCTGCGCGTTGCGCCGTTCGCGACGCGTCCTCGGCACAGCCGGCGCCGTCGGCTCTGCGGCCGGATCCGGCGCCTCGGCAACGGCGGCGTGCTCCTCGCGCACGAACCCCTCGTCCATCGCGGCCTCCGCGAAGGTCTCCGGCTCCGGCGGTGCGGTCAGCGGCGTCCCGTCCTGGCCGTCGATGCCCGCTTCGGCGGCGGCGGCCTTGGGGCCGCGCATCCGCTTGACGAAGTCCATCAGCTGAGCGATGTCGCGGCGATATCCGCGGAACAGCAACAGCGGCGCGATCAGGCACAGGGCAGCCACGCCGCCGACCAGGATCTCCAGGATCGCCAGACCGGTCGGCACCAGGCGCGAGATGAAGTACGACCCGCTGAAGGCCAGGATCGCCATCAGCGCAGGGCGCAGCAGCGGTCCGTAGATGTCGTGGCCCTTCACGAAGGTGCCGTGGATGGCCCACGCGAACCCGGGGACGAGCAGCAGCAGGGTCAGGGCGCCGTAGGTGATGACGAGGCCGTTGATGCCGCCCCACCAGATGCCGAAGAAATAGCCGGCGATGATGATGGGCCGCGCCACCAGGTCGTACGCGAACTGCCGGTGCGAACGGCCGAGCGAGATGTACAGCCACGTGCGCAGGCGACCGATCGCCTGACCGAACCCGGCGATGGCCAGCAGGCTGAACAGCGTGGCCGCGATCGACCAGTTCGGCCCCAGCAGCAGCAGCACCAGCGGCTGGGCGATTCCGGCGGCGACGGCGTAGGTGGGCAGCGTCAGGTAGCCCACCACGAGCGCCGCGCTGCGGATGTAGCGGCGGTACCGGTCCCCCTGATCGCGGAGCGCACTGAGCACCGGCAGCGCCACCCGGCCCAGCGGTCCGTTCATCTGCTGCAGGGGCAGCAGGAACAGCGCGTACGCGCGGGAGTACTGGCCGAGGACCGCCGGGCCCAGCTGGGCGCCGATGATCACGTTGTCGAGGTTCTTCTCCGCATAGCCGAGCAGCTCCGCGCCGAAGATGCTGCCGCCGGTGCCCACCAGAGACCAGGTCTCGCGCACGATCCGCGGAGGACCGAAGCGGGGTCGCACGATCGACCAGAGCACGACCAGGCGCACCACGAACTGGGCGCCGGCCATCGCGACCAGTGACCAGTAGCCCCAGCCCAGGAGCGCCGTGACCACCCCGGCCACGACGCCGAGGGCCATGGTGGACACATCCAGCGTGGCCAGGGTGCCGAAGCGCAGATCCTTGGTCGCGCGTGCCTGCAGCGGCATCACCAGGCCGCTCAAGAACACGCCGGGCGCCATCAGCAGCGTCACGGCCACCAGCCGGGGTTCGTTGAACAGCAGGGCGATCAGCGGTGCGCACAGCGCCACGACGATCGAGAGCAGGATGCCGATGAACGCCGACAGCCACAGCAGGCTCTGCCACACCCGCTCGCTGAGGTCCTTGGCCTGGATGATGGCGCCGGTCATCCCGAAGTCGCGGACCAGCTCGGCGATGCCCATCACCGCGCCCACCATGGCGATCAGGCCGAAGTCGGCGGGGGTGAGCAGCCGCGCCAGGATGATGGTGGAGCCCATCTGCAGCAGCGCGCGGCCCCACAGGCCGCCCATCGTCACCATGACGCCGCGCGCGGCCTTCTGCGCGAGGTTCGGGTGACTCATGGCATCGCCTGCCGTGCGGTCTCGTCGCGATTCCAGGCGATCTCGCGCTCGGCGCGCAGCAGCCGCGCGGCGCGCCGTCGCGTGATGGTGTGCACCGCGGTGTATCCCGCGAAACCCAGCCAGAGCTGCGGGCGTCGCCAGACGCGACGGGCGAGCGTGCGCGCACCGACGCGGGCGACCGGCGGCGCCATCTCGGGGTAGTGCAGGGCGAGCTGCTTGTTGCCGGCGGCGATGCGCGTGTTGCGCTTGACCAGCGCCGAGAGCGAGCCGGGGCTCGCCACGGAGAAGAAGACGTCGTCGGGCGTGTACCGCTCCGGCGGGGTGAACAGGCGCTGCACGAACAGGTCGTCGGCGATCACCGGCGGAAAATCCGCGAACCGGGCACGCCCGTCACTGCTGAGCATGTAGATGCCCGAGCCGATGTGTCCGGTGGCGCGGTAGTCGGTCAGCTCCCAGACCGCGTAGTGCTGCCGCACCCACCAGGAGGACGACGGCTGCACGGTCATCCGCGGCGCCGCCACCAGCGCGTTCTGCGCGCGCAGCCCGTCCGCCAGGGAAAGCAGATCCGAGCCGGTCACCGAGACGTCGGCGTCGACGTAGACGACCGGATAGACCCGGATCAGGTCGTGTGCGGCGTTGAGGGCGGCGATCTTGGATGCTTCGGGGATCTCCAGCACCCGGATCGGACCGCCGACCTCGCGGGCGCGCTGAGCGGTGCGATCCGTGCAGCCGTTGGCGATGACGATCACTTCGAGCGCGTCCGCGGCATCCAGCAGCCGGCGCAGCGTTGCGGCGATCAGGGCCTCTTCGTTGTGTGCGGGAATCACCACCGTCAGCTGGGTCATCGAGGTGCCACCGCCCCGGGTGCGTCGCGTTCTGCCGTCACCGGATCGGATTCCGGGTCCGGCCAGCTGTCGGCGCCGTCGGTCATCGCCCACGCCGCGATGCCGAGCAGCACGCTGAGCATCAGGAGCGTCTGCATGAAGGCGAACGCGTCGTAGAAGAACATGGCCGTGGCGTACCCGACCGCGGAGGTGGCGATCGCCAGCGCCAGGTAGGCACGGGCGGCCGGCACGCCGCGGCGGAACGCGAAGCGGGTGAGCACGAAGATCGGCCACACCAGCAGCACGACCAGCCCGAGAACCCCCAGCACGCCGGATTCCAGCAGCGAACCCAGCCACTGGTTGTCCAGGATGTCGGCGTTGGCGTCATCGCCGACCACCACGCGGCTGCCCAGGCCGGTGCCGGCCAGGGGCGAGTAGCTGAACTCGGCGAACGCCTGCGGCAGATCCGCCAGCCGGCCCTGACCGGGCAGTCCCACCGCGGCCATCTGCGAGGCGATCAGCCCCTGTACGTCCAGCAGCGACAGCACCATCGATTCGAACAGCGCCGGCAGCACCATGGCGACCAGCACCACCATGGGCACCGCGATCAGGGCGAGCAGACCCGCCAACTTCGGACGCACCAGCAGGATGAACAGGTACATCGCGCCCAGGGTGACCACGCCCGTGCGCGACACCGCCGACAGCATCCCGAGGATCATGACGCCGATCGCGGCCGCGTAGAACAGCTTGCGCGTGAACGCGAACCGCGGCCACGGGCTGAACTTCATCAGGTAGATCGCCAGCGGGATGATCATGCAGAACAGCACCGCGAGGGCGATCGGATGCTGGGACGACGCGTACGCGCGCGCCCCGCCGGCGCGCAGGGACTCGCCCTCGTCGCGCAGCAGGATCAGCGGCAGGAAGGTGTTCAGCTCCAGGAAGATGTTGCGCCGGGTCAGCCGCTCGAAGAACGCGAAGAACCCGACGACCGCGCCGCCCAGGACGATCACGTTGAGCAGGATCATCGTGATCTTCTCGGTGGAGAGCATCTGGCGCACCAGCACGATCGTGGACAGCAGGAACGCCAGCTGGAAGACGTTGGCGAAACCACCCCCGATCAACCCGGTCTCGGTCAGGGTCACCGCGTTGACCATCAGCGACGCGAACGCCGTCCACAACGCGATCGCGATCGGCCAGCCCCATACCACCGGCTTCCAGTCGCGGGTGCCGCGCAGGAACACGGTCACCGCGAGCGCGATCAGCAGTGCGGCGATCACCACGCGATACGGCTCCAGGGCGAATCCGACCTGGATCGGAAGCGCGTAGCGGCGGATCGGGACGAACAGGATGACCGCGGTCAGGACGAACAGCATGGTCGTCCAGTTGAAGACGACGCGGCGGAAGACGTACAGGCCTCCGGCCACCAGCAGCACGCCGCCGACGAGCAACGGCTCGAGGAACAGCACCGCCAGCAGCACCACGACCCCCGCGACCACGGCGATCACGATCGACAAGGGCGCGCGCGGCAGGCCGGACGCCCGCACGGTGCGGGTCGGCGCCGTGCCCCGCGGTGGCTCTGCGGTCTTCACATCGACCATGGGAGGCCTACGCGTGCGTGGGCTGGGGCGATCCGGAGTCGGTGCCGTGCTCGGGAGCGTTCGGGTCGGTGACGACGGCGATCCCCTCCGTCCGCATCCGGCGGCGCATGGGCTGGGGCGCATCCGACGCACCGGCCTCGGCCGTGGCCTCGTCCGCGCCGGCAGCGCCAGACATCACCGGCACGGCCTCGTCGTCGCGCGTCTGGGCATCGGCGGTGGACTCGTCCAGGTCGTCGGGGGCGTCGTCCTCGTCCTCGCCATCGGTCCGGTCGTCACCGGCGACCTCGCGGCGGCGGCGGCGGTCGCGGACGGCCTCGACGATCAGCGCGAGGGCGATGAAGAAGATCATCACGCCGACGGCGACCACGATCACCGGGATGGCCGGGTTGCTGCCCTCGCCGGAGTCGGCGACCGGAGCGTTGAGCACGTCCAGCGTCAGGCGGATCTCCTCGGAGACGCCCCACTCGCGCTGCTGTGCGCGGATCAGATCGGCGAAGACCTCGGTGGCCTCGTTGGCGATGAGCTCCGCGCGGGCGGCCGAGGTGGAGGTGCCCACGATGTCGATCAGGGGCAGCGAGAGGCGTCCGCCGAATCGCTCATCGCCGGCCGGCTGGGTCGTGCGGCGCGCCGCGGTGATCCCATCGCCGTCCTCGAACTCGCCGACGCGGTCCGCCACCGCCTGGGCGACCTCGTCGGACGAGGCGATGTACGCCAGGATGATGGCCGAGTCGGCCAGGTCCAGCGGAGTGGCGTCCTCGACGATCAGCTCCTGCGTCGGAGTGGTCCCGTCCGCGTTCGGCTGCGGCAGCGCCTGCGCGGTCCCCGGGATCTCGACCTGGAAGAAGTTCGGCTGCGGCGAGGCCAGCAGCACGGTCGACGACGCGGTATAGGTCTTCTGCACGCGCGTCGTGATGGCGCCGTCGTGAATCGTCAACCCCGCGAGGAGTCCGGCGATGATCGCCACCACGAACCCGACGATCAGCAGAACCTTCTGCCGCAGCAGGCGCTCCAAATACTTCGGCTTCTCCATACAGCACTCTCCCCCAGCTATTTCTCGGGACAGAGCGCACCCCGCGCGCCGTCACCGGTGCGACGCAATGGCGGGCCGCCACCCAACACTTCCATTGACATGTTTCGTCCGTGTGAACGGACGTGAACAGCATGTCCCGGATCGTGCCCCAGACTTGCATGAGCGACGGCAATTGGCAATTCTGGGGGGGCCGAGCACACCCGCCGCAGGGCGATCTACTGGGAGATCGCGATCTGCGGGGCAATGGGGAGGGGGAAGTGACGGTGACTGACGCATGCCTGGAAACGGGCGCAGAGGCACGGGGCGACGTTTCGCATGCCCCGGCTGCACCGGCCACCGCGACCGTTGCGGTGTGCACGCGGGACCGGCCTGACCTGCTGACCGCCGCGCTGACGGCGCTTCAGGCGGCGCTGCCCACCGACACCCGCATCCTGGTGGTGGACTCCGGCTCCCGCTCCCCCGACACCTCGCGCGTGGCGCGCAGCGCGAACGTCGACTACGTCAGATCCGACGTCCCAGGGCTGTCGATCGCGCGCAACCTCGCCCTGGCCTCCAGCCTCAGCGACTGCGTCGTCTTCACCGACGATGACTGCATCGTCGAGCCGGGATTCCTCGCACCCCTGCTGGCGCCTTTCGCCTCGGCGGCGGTCGGCGCCACGACCGGCACCCTGCGCGATGCCACGGCCGGCGGGCGTGCGCCGGTGGGCGTGCCGCCGCAGACCCTGCGGCGCACGCGGGACGGATTGGATGCCGGACACGGCGCGCTGATGGCCTTCCGCCGCGAGACGCTGCAGGGCCTGGGCGGCTTCGACCCGCTCCTGGGCGCGGGGCGGCGGTTCGGCGGCGCCGAGGACATGGACGCGTTGTGCCGTGTGCTGCACGCCGGGTTCGAGGTCGTGCGCGTGCCGGACGCCGTCGTCACCCACGTCTACACCCGTTCAGACGAGGACTACCTGCGCCTGAACGACAGCTACGGTCTGGGCATCGGCGCCATGTGCGCCAAGTGGCTGCGCACGCACCGCACCGCCGGCGCGACGCTCACCGGGCTGGTGCTGCGCCGCGGCCTCAGCCGGTACGTGCGCCGCTTCGGCAGCGCGCGCACGCGCCGCGGGCAGAGCCGCTACCTCCGGGCCGTCGCGCGCGGACTGATCGAGGCACGCCGCATCCCGCTGCAGGGCCGGGTCTTCGCGGACCTCACACCACCACAGAGCGTGCCGGCGGCGCAGGACGCTTCCGACGGCGCCACGACGGAACGGGCCACCGGATGAGCGGCAAGCTTCAGGGGATCGTGCGCTCGCTCGTGGACCCCCGCACCTACGCGCAGGCGTTCCGCCTGCTGCACTTCGCCTCGTACTCGCACGTCCAGCCGGTCCGGCGGCTCACGCGGGGCGCGAACGTGAGCTTCGCCCCGAACGTGTCGTTCCGAAACGGCGAGCGCATCACGATCGGCGCCGGCACCCACATCGGCGAGCACAGCATCGTCTGGGCCGGCAATTCCACCGGCCGCATCACCTTCGGCGAGAAATGCCTGCTCGCCCCGCACGTCACGATCACCGCATCCAACTACGGCACCGCGCCCGGCGAATTCATCATGGACCAGCCCAAGATCGAAGCGGACATCACCATCGGCCGCGACGTGTGGCTGGGCGCGAACACCGTCGTCCTGGCCGGCGTGACCATCGGCGACGGCGCGGTCGTCGCGGCCGGCGCCGTGGTCACCAAGGACGTGGAGGCCGGAGCGATCGTCGGCGGGGTCCCGGCCAGACGCATCGGCTGGCGCGGCGGCATCGCGCCCGAAACGGCGGGTGCCTGACGTGACCCACGCCTACGACCTCTCCACGGTCATCGTGAACTACAACACGCCCGCCGACACCGCCGAGTCCGTCCGCTCCCTTCTGGCCACGACCCAGGCGCGCGTGCAGGTCATCCTCGTGGACAACGGCTCTTCGGACGGCAGCGCCGAGACGCTGCGCGAGCAGTTCCCGGAGATCACCGTGATCGACGCCGGTGCGAACCTCGGCTTCGCCGCCGGGGTCAACCTCGGCGCCCGCAGTGCGCAGTCGCCCTGGGTGCTGCTGCTGAACCCCGACGTGGTCGTCCTGCCCGGCGCCATCGACGCGCTGCTCGCGTTCGCGACCGCGCATCCCGAGCACGGCCTCTACGGCGGCCGCACGCTGCGGCCCGACGGCACGACCGATCCCAGCTCCTGCTGGGGAGCGATGTCGCTGTGGTCGCTGACCTGCTTCGCCACCGGCCTGAGCACGCTGCTGCGCCGCTCGGTGCTGTTCGATCCGGAATCGCTGGGACGCTGGGAGCGTGACACGGTCCGCGAGGTGCCCGTCATCACCGGGTGCCTGCTGCTGATCTCTCTGGCGAACTGGGAACGGCTCGGCGGCATGGACGAGCGCTTCTTCCTCTACGGCGAGGACGCCGATTTCTCGGCCCGCGCGCGCGCCGAGGGACTGCGCCCCGTCATCGTCCCGGACGCGGCGATCATCCACGCGGTCGGCGGGTCGACCGCCTCCAGCGGACGCAAGATGAGCATGGTGATGGCCGGCAAGGCCACCGTGCTGCGCACCACGTGGCACCCCGCCGCTGCCCGGGTCGGCATCGCGCTCCTGCAGGCCGGGACCGCCCTGCGAGCGCTGCCCGGACTGCTGCGCCGTCGCGAGGGCATGTGGACCGGGGTGTGGCGTTCGCGACGAGACTGGCGCGCCGGCTACCCCGCCGCCAAGACCACCCTGTTCGGCTTCGCTCCAGATCCGCACGACCCGCACCCGGGCACCCACCATCTGCACGCCGAAGGAGCACACCGATGAACACCGTCCCCACCACCGCCGTCGACGGGCTGCGCATCAGCGCGCGCGACCTCGGCAACGAGCACGGCATCCTGTACTACAGCACGCCGGAAACGACCTCCTACCGCGGCTACGCCGACCTGGATGAGCGGGCGCGCCGCCTCGGGCACGCTCTGGTGCAGCGCGGGCACGGGATCGGCGACACCGTCGTCCTCGGCGTCAGCGACGCGCTCACCGTGGCGGACACCGCATTCGGCGCGATGTACGCCGGCCTCGCGTTCGTCCCGGCCCCCGTCTCCGGCCCTGCCGTCGCCGCCGGTCTGGTCCCCACCCTGGCGCGCATCTCGGCAGCGGCCGAAGCATCCCTGTTGCTGGTCGACGCGGCCGTTCGCGACCGTTTGGGTGATGACATCGCCCTGTTCGGGATGCCGGTGCTCGTGCTCGAGGAACTCCTCGGCGAGGGCGACCCGGACGCGTGGACGCCGCCGCCGATCGACGGCGACACGATCGCCTACCTGCTGTTCACCTCGGGCTCGACCGGAGACCCCAAGGGGGTCATCACCACCCACCGCGGCGTCGTGGAGACCTCACGCGCGTGCGTGCCTCTGTTCGGGCTGGACCGGGACGCGACCTTGGTCGGCTGGGCGCCCATGCACCACATCATGGGGCTGGCCACGCAGGCGCTGTTCCCCGCGATCAACGGCGCGAAGGCCGTCGCCTGCGCGACGGAACTGTTCCAGCGCCGCCCGATCTTCTGGCTGCAGCTGATCAGCAAGCACCGCGGCACCAGCAGCGCCGCGGGCAACTTCGCCTTCGCCCTGTGCACGCAGCTGGCCACCGACGAGCAGATCGCCGAGCTGGACCTGCGCAGCCTGAAGACACTGTTCACCGCGAGCGAGCCGGTGCGGCCCGAGACCGTCCGCGCCTTCGTGAAGCGCTTCGGCCCCACCGGGATCACCGAGGACGCGATCGCGCCGCTGATGGGCATGACCGAGGCGATGCTCATCTCCGGAAAGTCCGTCACCGACGCCCTCACCATCCGACGTTTCGACGCCGCCGCACTCGAATCCGGCCGACTGGTGCCCTCCGCGGGCGCAGGGTCCGTCGAGTGGGTCTCCTGCGGGCGCTGGACCGACCGCACCAGCGTCGTCATCGTCGATCCCGACACCCTGATGCCTGTGGCAGAGGGCGTCGTGGGGGAGATCTGGGTGTCCTCGCCCATGGTCTCGCCCGGCTACTTCCGCCGCCCGGACGCGACCGCAGAGACCTTCGGACGCACCCTGCCCGGCGATGACCGGTCCTACATGCGCACCGGCGACCTGGCCGCGATCGTCGACGGCGAGCTGTACGTCACCGGTCGCCTCAAGGAGATGCTCATCATCCGCGGCCGCAACCTGTATCCGCAGGACATCGAGGCCGCCGCACGGGCACTCTCGCCGGCGGTCGGCATCGGCGCCGTCTTCGAACTCGCCGGTCACCCCTCCGCGGTCGGGTTGGCGTTCGAGGCGTCCGCCGAAGCGCTCGCCGAGGCGGGAGAGACGGCGGACTCCCTGGCCGAACTGGTCCGACAGCGGCTCGTCCCCGGCGTCTCGCTCCCCTCACTGGCCGTGGCGGTGGTCGCCGAGGGCACCCTCCCCCGCACCCCCACCGGCAAAGTGCGCCGTCAGCCGACCCGCGCACAACTCGAATCGGGCGCCCTCGCGACATTGCATGCGAGCGGCTTCAAGCCGATCGCCACCCCCACGCTCTGAGAGAGACGGATATCCTTCCCATGCCCCAGCCCACCACCCTCGTCGAGAGCCTGCAGGCCACCGCCGACACGCACGGCAACGACCGCGGACTCCGCTTCTACGACGCGCCGGAGTCCTCCGCTGTGCGCGGCTGGGGCGACCTGGACGTACGGGCTCGCACCATCGCGGCGGCGCTGTCGGCCGAGGGTTTCGGAGCGGACGACACCGCCGTCATCGCCCTGGAACCGGGCCTGCTGTGGGCGGATGCCGCATACGGCGTCCTCTACGCCGGGCTCGGCTTCGCACCCATGCCGGTCGCCGGCCCCGCTCTGGCCGCCCGGATCGCCGCCCTCGCGCAGGCCGCGGCCGCCACCGTGCTGGTCGCCGACCAGTCCGTGGTCGACCTGCTCGGCGAAGAAGTCCACACGCTCGGCATCCGGGTGCTCACGGTCGAGGAGCTCGTCGAAACCGGCGACCCGCAGTCGTGGATCGCTCCGGCCGTCACCGCGGACTCGACCGCGATCCTGATGTTCACGTCCGGTTCCACCGGCGACCCCAAGGGCGTCATCGCCACGCATGGCAGCCTGCTGGCCACGGCGCGCGCGTGCGCGGAATCGCTGAGCATGGGCTCCGAGTCGACCGCGGTGGGCTGGTCTCCGCTGCACCACGCGATGGGCCTGCTGCTGCAGGTGATCACACCGGCCAGCACCGGCGGGCAGTCCGTGGTCACCGCGACCGCGCAGTTCCAGAAGCGTCCGATGCTCTGGCTGCAGCTGATGAGCACGCACCGCGCGACGGTCAGCTTCGCCGGCAACTTCGCCTTCGCCCTGTGCACGCAGCTGGCCACCGACGAGCAGATCGCCCAGCTGGACCTCTCCAGCCTCGAGGTGCTGCTGTCCGGGAGCGAGCCGGTCCGCATCGACACGGTCAACGCGTTCCTGGAGCGCTTCGCCGCCACCGGGCTCTCCGCCACCACGGTCGCCCCCGCGATGGGGATGACCGAGGCGATGCTGATCTCAGTCAAGCCCGCGGGCGAACCCTTCGTCGCCCTCGAGGTCGACGCCGAGCAGTTCGAATCCGGCACCCTGGTGCCGGCCCTCGAGGGCCGCACCGTGCAGATCGTCTCCTGCGGCCGGGCGATCCCGAGCACCGATCTGGCCATCGTCGACCCGGAGACCCTCTGCGCGGCCCCGGAGGGGACGATCGGCGAGCTGTGGATCTCTTCTCCTTCGGTCTCGCCCGGATACTTCCGCCGACCCGACGCGACGGCCGAGACCTTCGGGCATCGCCTCGCCGGCGACGAGCGGGACTACCTGCGCTCGGGCGACCTGGCCGCGGTTCTGGACGGCGAGCTGTTCGTCACCGGCCGGCTCAAAGAGGTCATCATCCTGCGCGGACGCAACATCTACCCCCAGGACATCGAAGCCGCCGTCGCCGCACTGTCGCCGTCGCTGGGGATCGCCGCGGCCTTCGAGCTGGACGGCGCCCGCGCCGGGGTCGGCGTGGTGATCGAAGTGGACGAGGAGACGATGGCGGAGGCGGGCGAGACCCTGAAGGGCCTCGGCATCCTGGCCCACGAGAAGGTCACCTCGCACTTCTCGGTACCGGCGGTCTCGGTGACGCTCACCACCGTGGGCAGCCTGCCCCGCACCGCCACCGGCAAGGTGCGCCGCAAGCCCACGCGCACGCTCCTGGAAAGCGGCGGGCTCCCGATCCGTCACTGCGCCGGATCCCCCGTTCCCACCCGCTGACCCGAGACCGACGCACACCGATATCGACGCACACCGATATCGACGCACACAAGGAGAGCCGACGCCCATGTCAGAACACCTCACTCCCGCCCAGACCGCCCAGGCACCGCAGTCGGATGTGGCCGCGTGGCTCATCGACCGCATCCGCTTCTACGACCAGGTGGATGCCGCGGAGGTCACCCTCGAGGCGCCCGTGGCCGAGCTCGGGCTGGACTCGATCTACGTGATGACCCTCTGCGGTGACATCGAGGACACGTACGACATCGCGATCGATCCGACCTTCTTCGCGGAGTTCGGCACGCTGGGCGAGGTCGCCGACGCGCTCACCGCTCGTGTCGCCGCAGCGTGAGAAGACCCGCATGAGCACCCTGACGCACGCCGGCACGCGCCTGCCGAACGTCTCCGGCACGACCCGGATCGGCGACACCGATGTGGTGTGGCGCCTGGGATCCGCCGGCCAGGTGCGGCGCGCCTCCGTCTCGGGCGTCGCCCATGCCTGGGCGGAGGAACTGGTCAGCGACCACGGGCTGTTCCCCTGGCGCGGCCTGGCCCAGGCTCATCAGTGGGCCAAACCGCGACCGGTCGGCGCTCCGGCGGCGGACGTGAGCATCTCCCACAGCGGCGGCATGATCCTCGTGGCCGCGTGCCTGGGCGCGTGCGTGGGCGCCGACATCGAAGCGGCGCCCTTCAACGCGTTCACCTCCGCGAGCCTGCTCCGGCGCATGTGCACCCCCGCCGAGGCAGCGTACGCGGCCGGATTGCCCGATGACGAGCGGCGCAGCTACCTCGCACGGGTCTGGACCGCGAAAGAGGCCATCGTCAAAGCCGACGGCGCGGGCCTGGCGCTGGATTTCCGCACGCTGACCGTCCAGGTGGATGCCGGCATCCCCCCTGCGCCCTTCGAAGCGCACATCGCCGTGCTGGCCGACCGCACGCCGCCCGCGATCGAACGACTGACCATCTAGGAACCCGATGACCGCGCTTCGCACGCCCACCGCCGCACCCGGCACCCCGCCGACGAGCACCCGGCGCCGCGCGGTGCACGCCGAGTTCATGCAGATCTGGGAGGAGGGGTACGTCTCCAACCACATCTCCTTCGAGAACATGCACGTCCCGGGGCTGTTCATCATCGACGGCGCCCCGCTGCGGCGCGAGGACGGCACGCTGGACCGCGCGAAGATCCTCGCCTACATCGACGCCACCATGGCCAGTCACGCCGACTTCCGCATCCGGCTGCAGCGCTCCGCGCTCGGGCTCACGCCGCCGGCCTGGGTTCCGGACGAGGACTTCGACCTGGCCCGCCACGTGCTCTTCACCGAGGACACCGCCGACGCGGCGACCGCCGACCTGCGCCGGCTGTCCGGCGCGTACGACGGGCTGATGTCGCTGACGCACCCGCTCTGGCGCACGCGCGTCACCGAGCTCAGCGACGGCACCGTCGCCCTCGGCACCGTCATGCACCACGCCAGCCTGGACGGGCTCTCGGGCATGAAGACCTTCTCGGCGATCTGCCAGAAGACCGCCGACCAGCCCCTGCCTACCCCCGTCGACCCGTGGTCGGGAGTGCGCGCCGCGACGGCGTGGGAGCTGCCGCTGCTGGCACTGCGGCAGTGGTGGCAGCGCCAGCCGTCGGCCGCCGCCGCCTGGCGGTCCTACCGGTCCAAGCCGTTCCTGCGGCGGGTGCGGCGCGTCGCGGCGCGCGTCCTGCTGCCGGTGCGCTTCGGCAGAGGCGGTGAGGCCGCGCGCGCGCGCCTGCTCCCCCCGATCCACTCCGCCTATCGCCGGATGGATGCCGGTCTCGTCGGTCGCCGAGCCCGCGAGCTGGGCGGCAGCCTGAGCGACCTGCAGGTCGCCGCGATCATCGGCGCGTGGCGCGGTCCGCAGCGCATCGTCCGGCTCCGCTTCCCGGTCTCGTACCACTCCACGGATGCGCCGAACGTGCGCAATCACGTGCGCGACATGGAGGTCGCCGGCGATGCGGATGCCCCGCTCACCGAGACGATCGTGCGGGTGAACGAGCAGGTCGCCGCGCGCGAGAGCGCGTTGGACGGAGCACCGGTGGAGGGCTATCCGATCGGATACAGCACCCTGCTGCCGTGGGTCTCGCGCCCGCGGTACTTCTGCGGCGGAGAGGTCCGCGCGCTGATCCCCTTCCCCGCCAGCCTCGGCACCGACCAGCTCGCCGCCGCCGGCATCATGTACAACGGCTCGCTGTTCATCGGTGCCAACATGCCGGCCGCGCACGACGTGGAGGCCACCGTGGGGCGGATGTTCGAGCTGATGACCGGCGCGCCCGACCCCGGTCGTCCGTGACCGCCCCGCCGGGCGCGCCCACGATCTCCGTCGTCATCCCCTCCTATCAGCGCCTGGAGCGGATCCCCGCGCTGGTCAGCGCCTACCTCGAGCAGGGCGCCGACCAGGTCGTGGTCGTGCTGGACGGACCGCACCCGCAGTGGGTGGAGCACCTGTCCGCGACCGCAGCAGACGAACGGGTCCTGGTCACGGAGCTGCCACAGAACGTCGGTCTCGCGCTGGCGCGGATCGCGGGCCTGCGGGTCGCCACCGGCGAGATCGTCCTGGCGGTCGATGACGATGTGGTGCCGCTCGAGGGCTTCGTCACCCGGCACCGGGAGTTCCACGGCTCCGGCGGCGACCGCGTGCTGATGGGCTACATGCCGGTCGCGGTGCCGCCGCGTCGCGGACGCGATGACGCGCCGACATTCGTCTACGCGCGGGACTACGAGAAGCAGGCCGCCGCGTGGCGCAGCGGAGACTCCGCCACGATCCTCGGCTCGCTGTGGGGCGGCACCCTGAGCATCCCACGTGGTCTCTACGCGCGTGCCGAGGAGCTGAAGCCGTCGGTGCGCATCGAATACAACGAGGACCTCGATCTCGGCCTGCGCCTGCAGCGACTCGGGGCGACGGCATCCTTCGATCAGCATGCACAGGCGGCGCACCATCATCAGCGCGGGTGGGAGTCCTACCTGCGCGAGTGCACACTGCGCGGCGCGGCGATCGCCGACCTGGAGGCACGGTGGGGAACCCGCCCGGCGCAGCTGACTCCGATGATCGTGATCCCGCCCGGGTACAGCCGTCCGCTCGGCTGGGTGCAGCGGCGGATCGCCGGCCGCGACCGGGCCGGTCTGCTGGAGCACGCCCTCACCCTCGCCTACCGCGCCGCCGGCGCGGCCGGGCGCTGGAGCATCCAGGACGGGATCACGCGGATGGTGCGCCGCGCGCTCGCGATGCGCGGCTACCGGCTCGCGGGTGAGCAGCGCGACGCCGAGGGTCGCTGAAGGACAGCGCCCGCGGGGCGCCGCATCATATCCGCGCGTCGGCAAAAGGGTCGGAACCGCTCATCGGGACGTAGGCTGACGCTGAGGAAAAGTCCATCCAGGTGCGGAGGGGTACGGCCATGAGCGCTTCGCCCGCCGCGTCGAGCCCGCACGGCGATGACGCCGCGGGCATGCTGCACTCGCGGACCGCGAAGACGGCCGTCGTCATCGAGGACGATCCCATCGTCCGGGAGCTCCTGCTCGAGGTGTTCGAGTCCGCGGGTTTCGCCGCCATCGGCACCGACAACGGGGGCGACGGCGTCGCACTCGTGGCGGAGCACCGTCCCCAGGTCACCACCGTCGATGTCAGCATGCCCGGAATCGACGGGTTCGAGACGGTCCGACGGGTACGGGCTCTCAGCGACACGTTCATCCTGCTCGTCACGGCCAGCACCGACGAGTCCGACGTCGTCCTCGGCCTGAGCATCGGCGCGGACGACTACGTCACCAAGCCCTTCCGGCCGCGGGAATTCCGCGCGCGGGTGGAGGCGATGCTGCGCCGGCCCCGCCTGGTGGATCGCAGCGAGCAGACCGCGTCGTCTGTCAGCGCGGCAGAACTGCTCGCGCACGTCCTGAACCATCGCGATCTGTCCCTGGACACCAGCACGCGCGTGGTCTGCCGCGGAGACCGCGAACTCCTGCTGACGCGCACCGAGTTCGATCTGCTGCAGACGCTGCTGGAATCCGAGCGCCGGCCGCGCTCGAAGGAGGATCTCGCGCGCGTCGCCCGAGGCGACCACCACGGCGCGGAGTACGTCACCGACCTTGACAAGCGCGCCATCGAGGTGCACATCACGAACCTGCGTCGCAAGCTGGGCGACTCGGTCACGCAGCCCAACTACATCGAGACCGTGCGCGGGATCGGCTACCGCCTCACCGAGCCCGCGCAGGTGTGACGCTTCGGATCGGTCGCGTCGCCGTCGGGGCGCGCTGACTTCGGCTCCTCCCTCGGTTGTATGCCATGATGCTGAACAAGCCGATCTCCGGGTCATCCGGTCTGCAGCATGTGGACCGGGGCGCGGCAGTGAACACTTGGCGGAGGACGCTTGTGGTTGACCAGATCGCGACACCCGCCACCGCGGTCGTCATCGAAGACGACCCGCAGGTGCAGACGCTGCTCGTCGAAGTACTCGAGTCGGCCGGCTTCACCGTCGTGGCCGTCGACAACGGCGAAGACGGCGTGCTCGCCGTGCGCACGCATCACCCCATGATCACGACGGTCGATGTCAATCTCCCGGGGATCGACGGCTTCGAGACCGTGCGGCGCATCCGCGATCACAGCGACACCTTCGTGATGATCGCCTCGGCGCTCGCCGACGAAGCGGACGCGGTGCTGGGACTGTCCGCCGGCGCGGACGACTACATCACCAAACCCTTCCGGGTGCGCGAGCTGCGCGCCCGGATCGAAGCGGTCATGCGTCGGGCGCGCAGCACTCAGGCCGGCTCCGGCGGCCTGGCCGGTGTCGACAACCGGACCACGGCCGAGTCCCCGCAGCAGGCGAGCTGAGCGTGCGGGCGCCCGGACTCCCGCGCTCCGACGCCCGCACGAGATCGATCTGGCTGTGGCAGGTCGCCCTCGCCGCCAGCGTCGTCCTGGTCACCATCGTCGTCGTGGCGGTGCCGTCGATCATGTTCGCCGACACCGCCTACTGGGCGGGGGTGCTGCTGATCGTCGCCACCACGATCGCCGCGCTCTTCACGCCGTGGACCCGGATCGGCACGCGATGGGTCGTGCTGGTCCCGTTCATGGACATCGTCGGCATCGGCCTCTTGGCGCTGAACTCCGAGCTGCGCCTGGGCTACCTCTGGGTGTTCCCGATCGCGTGGATCGCGACCTTCTACCGGCTGAAATGGCTGATCGGCGCACTGGCGGCAGTGACCGCGCTGCTGATCCTGGACAGCGTGGCCACCGCCGGAGGCCCGCTCAACACTCTGCGCCTGGTCATCGTGCTGCTGTGCCTGTCGTTCATCGGGATGACCTTCCACGTCGCCGCGCAGCAGACCGGGGCCTTCCGCCGCCTGCTGAGTCGACAGGCATCCCGGCTGGGACTTGCGCTGGAGCGGGTGGAGATGCAGCGGCAACGCGCCACCGAGACCCTCGACGGGCTGGACATCGCGGTCGCCCGGATCAGCGACCACGGCGAGATGGTCGCCGCCAACCGCGCCTACGCCGAGTTGTACGGCCTCGACCCCGACGACCTCACTCGGCCGGGCAGAGCGGTCGAATACACCACGCTGCGCGGCGAGCCGCTCGACGCCGAGTCGCGACCGCTCGCGCGTGCGGCGCGCGGGGAGCGGATCGACGAGGAACGGGTGTGGCTGTTCGACGTGGAGGGACGCTGGCGTGCGCTGGATGTCAGCACGCGCGCCCTCTCCGGCGCGAACGACGAGGGCCCCAGCACCCTGCTCGTGCTGCGCGACATGACCGCGCTGCTCGAAGCCAAGCGAGAGCGGGAGAGTCTCGCCTTGACCGTCTCGCACGAGCTGCGCAATCCGATCACTGCGGTGCTCGGCCACACCGACCTGCTGCTGGAGCGCACCGACCTTCCGGCCGACGCCAGACGCAACCTCGCCGAGATCGAAGCGGCGAGCGAGCGGGTCCTGCGACTGGCCTCGACGGTGCTGCAGAAGCGGCCCGGCGCCCAGGAACGCGCAGATGCGCACGCGGAGTTCGACGCGGCGGCGGTGGTCGAAGCCTCCGTGACCTCGTTCCGGCCCACAGCGACCGCGCGCGGGGTCGAGCTGAGCGCACCGGACACGAACCCCCTGCCCCTCGTCGGCGACGCGTTCCGCCTGCGGCAGGCGATCGACAATGTCGTCGGCAATGCCGTCAAATACACGCCGGCATCCGGAACCGTACTGGTGCGCACCTCCCGCAGCGCGGACGCGGTCCGCATCGAAGTCGCCGACACCGGCGTCGGCATGTCTCGGGAGGATGTGGACACCATGTTCGAGCCCTACCACCGGTCGGCGACCGCCCGGGCCAGCAGCGTCCCCGGCACCGGCCTCGGCATGGGCATCGCCCGGCAGATCGTCGAAGCGCACAGCGGCACGATCTCCGTGCAGAGCGGCCTGGGCCGAGGGACGACGGTGGCGATCAGCATCCCGCTGCCGGGCAGGGCGGCGGAGCTGTGATCGGCATCACGCACGTCGCGCTGACGACCCTGTGCACACTGCTGATGGTCGGACTGGGCTTCCTGGCGCGCCCGGGCAAAGCCACGGCGCTGTGGTCGACCGCCTTCATCGCGGCGATGCTCACCGCCTACGGCACCGTCATCGCCGCCGAGCTGGGCTCCGAAATGCTCGGGCTCGCCGCGTTCGGGATGATGCTGTCGGCACCCGCGTTCATCTGGGCGGGGCTGCGCGCCGATCGCGGCGTCGGCTCCCGGTGGTGGACCGGCGTTCTGGTCGCCGTCTGCTCCACGCTCGCGCTCGGCATCAGCGCCGGGCAGCCGAGCTACCCGGCCGTGTTCTGCATCGCCTACGCGGCGGCTGCCGTGTTCGCCGCCCTGACGATCACCGAGCTCCTGCGTCGACCCGAGAAGGGGCGCGGGGTGACCGTGCCACTCCTGGTCATGTCGGTGGTCTACCTCGTGGTCGCCGCCCTGCGTCTGGCATCGATCACCGTGGCCCCCGGACTCGGCGACCTTGCGATCCTGCGCGAGGCCAACCTGCTCGGCATGCTCGTCTACCTCGTCTGCGCCATCGTCACACTCCTCTTCCTGGCGCGCGAGGACAGCATCCATTCCCAGACCGGCGTCTGGTTCACTTCCGCGGGATTCTCCGACATCGCAGCGCAGCGACTCCAGCGCGCCGAACGCGCCCGGGAGGGCGAGTGGGTGCTCGTGGAAGCACGTCTGGACGATGCGGAAGACCTGCGTACCGCTGCCGGGACCACGACCTTCCGCGAGTTCGCGCGGTGGTTCGAAGAGCGGGTGCGCTCATCCTTCCCGGCCGACGCGGACGTGGCGGCCCTCGCCGACGACCGGGTGGTGGTCCTGATCGCACGCCCGACCGAGACCGTGCGACAGCTCATCCGGCGACTGCTCGAGGCGCGGGATGCCGCGGACATCGCGCAGGACCTCGCCGTGAACCTGTCCGCGAGCGTCGGGTGGGCGACGGTGAGCGACTTCGGCTACGACCTCGAGGTCTTGCAGCACGCCGCGAGCACTGCCGCCCAGCGCGCCGTCGCCACGGGAGGCGATCGCGCCGAGCGAGCCGTCCCGGCAGCCGCCGCCCTCGACGCTCCGGGCTAGCGGCCGTCGCGGGCGCGCCGCGAGCGCCGCCTAGGCTGTATCGGGTGACCGCCTCCCCCACACCCCGCCTCCCGCGCGCCGCTCGCCTGGGGGTGCCGATCGCGCTCGGCGTGCTGCTGGTGGCAGCGGTGGTCATGATGGGCTGGGTCGGCGTGCGGGGCGCACTGGCATACGGCCACCTCACCGACGCGCAGGGCACCGCCCGCGCGATCACCGCGCAGGCCGGTGACCCCACCGCCGCCGCCGCGCAGATCCCGGTGCTGGCCGAGGACACCGCGGCCGCGCATGCGCTCACCTCCGACCCGGTGTGGCGGATCGCCGAAGGGCTGCCGTGGCTCGGACCGCAGCTGCGCGCGGTCTCGACTGTTGCGGCATCCGTCGACGACGTCGCCCAGAACGCCCTGACCCCCCTCACCGAGGTCGCCGGCACGTTCTCGGTCGACGCGCTCCGCCCCGCCGGCGGCGCCGTGGACCTGTCCAGTTTCGTGGCGATCCAGGACGCCGCGCAGACGGCGAACGACGGGCTCACGCGCGCCGCGGCATCCGTCGAGGAGATCGACCGCACACCGCTCGTCGCACCGCTGCGCGAGGCCGTCGACGAGGTCGCGGATCTGTTCGCCCGGACCCGTGTCGCCACCGACGCGGTCACCCGCGCAGCGACCCTCCTGCCGCCGATGCTGGGCGCGGACGGAGCGCGCAACTACCTCGTGGTGTTCCAGAACAACGCGGAATGGCGCTCGCTCGGCGGAATCGTCGGGGCGATGGCGATGGTGCACACCGACGGCGGTGCCATGAGTCTGGCCGCGCAAGGCTCATCCGGCGACTTCCCCCGCTACCCCGAAACCGTCCTGCCCCTGGGCGATGAGGTGACCGCGATCTACGGCGCGCTGCCCGGACGGTTCATCCAGAACGTCACCCAGGTGCCGGAGTTCTCGATCACCGCGCAGCTTGCGCGCGAGATGTGGGCGCGCGAGTTCGGCACTCAGGTCGACGGGGTGATCTCGCTCGACCCGGTCGCGCTGTCCTACCTGCTGACCGCCACCGGGCCGGTGACACTGCCCACCGGCGATGTGCTCACCACGGACAACGCGGTGCCGCTGCTGCTGAACGAGGTCTACCAGCGCTACCCGCGCCCCGCCGACCAGGACGCGTTCTTCGCGGCCGCCGCGGCGAGCGTCTTCGACGCGCTCGCGCAGGGCAGTGCCGACCCGGCGGCGCTCGTCGGTGCGCTGGCGCAGGCCGGCGACGAGCGGCGGCTGCTGCTGTGGAGCGCGCACGAGGAGGAGCAGCGACTGATCGGCGACACCACCCTCGCCGGCGGCCTGCCCACCACCGACCGCGAGGCCAGCCGCTTCGGCATGTTCCTCAACGACGGCACCGGCTCGAAGATGGACTACTACGTCACGGCCGACACGCAGCTGGCCTGGGACTCGTGCACCATCGGCGGCGGTGATCTCGCCACCGGCGAGGCCACCCTGTCTGTCACCGTCACCAACAACGCGCCCGCGGATGCCGCCACCTCCCTGCCCGCGTACATCACCGGTGGGGGTGGGTTCGGGGTCCCCCCCGGCATCGCCCGGACCATCGGCTACCTGTACCTGCCCACCGGTTTCGACCTGATCGAGTCGACCATCACCGGCGACGGCGGGTTCGGCGGCGGGTTCCACGACGGCCGCCGGGTGCTGAGGTTCGCCGTCGACCTGGCTCCGGGACAGACCGCGACCGCCACCGCGACGGTGCGCTCGGCCGAGCCGGGGGCGCCGGTCCTCGAGCTGATCTCCACGCCGCGTGTGCAGGCGCAGGGCGGAGACGTTGCCGCCCGGTGCGGGGATGCCTAGACTACCGAGAAGGGCATCGTCGCTGCGTCTCGCGAGCTGCGGGTGCCCCTTTTTCAGGTTGCCTGCGCCGCTCGCCGACCCCGCCCACCTCACTGACCCGTTCGAAGCGAGAACACTGTGACTGAAGAGCGCCAACAGACCGCGGTCATCATCGAGGACGATCCCGAGATCCGCGAGCTGGTCGTCGAGGTCTTCGAATCGGCCGGACTGCGCACCATCGCCGTGGACAACGGCATCGACGGCGTCGAGGCGGTGCGAACGCATGACCCCTCGGTGACGACGCTCGATATCAACATGAACGGAATCGACGGCCTGGAGACGGCGCGCCGCATCCGCAGCATCAGCACCACCTTCATCATCATGCTCTCCGGCCTGGGCGAAGAGACCGACATCGTCCTGGGCCTGGGCGCCGGCGCCGACGAGTACGTCGTGAAGCCATTCCGGCCGCGCGAACTGCGCGCGCGGATCGAGGCCGCCCTGCGCCGGCCCCGGATCGAGAGCGCCGCGCTGCGCCCACCGGCACCCGACGCGCACCTGAACCCGCCGCAGTCGGTCACGCCCGAGCCGTTGTCGCAGTCCCCCGCCACGAGCTCGTTCCCGGGCGAGGCCGACCTCTGGGTCGCCCACCGCGACCTCCGACTGAACGCCGCCACCCGCACCGCGCTCATCGCCGACGCCGAGGTCGAGCTGACCCGGACGGAGTTCGATCTGCTCGTCACCCTGATCGAATCGAAGCGGCGGGTGCGCAGCAAGTCCGATCTGACCCTCGTGCTGCGCGGCGAAGAGGCTGCCACGTCCTACTACGTCGGAGAAGCGGACAAGCGGGCGGTCGAAGCGCACATGGCCAATCTCCGCCGCAAGCTCGGCGACAACGCCGCCGACCCTCGCTACATCGAGACGGTGCGCGGCGTCGGGTACCGGCTGACGCCGTAATCGGCCCTCCCCGGCCCGGTCACGGAATCACCTCGGTCTCGGCCTCGGCCTCCACCAGCTCCCAGGGGGAGCGGTCGTGGTCGGTGATCCCCAGCGACGGGTCCTCGCCCTGCGTCCACCACTTCGCGACGAACGCCGTGCCCTTGTAGAGCACGCGGTCCCCGGCGACGTAGATCCCCGTCGCGGACCACTCCGGGTACGTGCCCGGTGCGGCGGTGGGCAGCGAGAACGGCTCGTCGTCGCGCAGCACCGGGCCCACCAGCGTCCACGCGGTCGCAGTGCCGTCCAAGGTGGGATCATCCGGTTCGGCACCGCCCCTGGTCCACCACTTCGCGGCGTAGACGTTGCCGTGCCACACGACGCGCACGGCGGTGGAGTAGGCGAGGTTCTTGGACCAGACCGGGTACGGGCTGGTGTCCGGATCGTCCTTGACGACCGGGGCCGGCCGCTGCGTCTGAGCCGGGGTGGATGTCGGACGCCCGTCGAACCCGGCCGACAGCAGCGCGGCGAAGGTGCGGTCGCCTTGATCCACACCGCTGCACGAATCCGAGACGATCTCGGTGTTCGGGTAGTTCGCGCCACAGGTGCGGTCGCGGTTCACCGACCACATCGACATGCGGTCGAGGGAGTTCTCGGCGGCGAAGTCGTTCAGCTCCTCCGCGTCGTCGAGCGTGAAGACCTCCCCCGCGACATCGTTCTGTCCGATCATGGGCGTGGCCCCCAGCACCGACCACGCACCCGCGCGGGGCAGGCTGATCTCATGCCGGCGATAGAGCGCGCTGAGCTGCGTGTGGGTGGCCTTCAGAGCCGAGATCGCGGCATCCGCCATCGAGGCTCCCTCCAGATCGATGCCGTAGTCCATGGTCATGACGTTGACCCCGCCGAGCTCGACACCCGCCGTGAGCATCTGGTCCACCGATGCCAGCCCGGCGTCGGTGAGGCCGTGCGTGGCGACGGGCAGCGTGAGCCAGACGATGAGATCCTCGCCCTTCTTGCGGCGCTTCTCCTGCAGCTGGGCCACGGCCTCGGCACGCCGGACGCCGGCCACCGTGTCGGCCAGGTTCTCGCCCTCCACGTCCAGATCGATCATCTCGATGTCGTAGCGGTCGATGACCGCCTCGTAGGCGTCGGCCAGGTCGTCGACGGTGCGACACGCGCCGGCGAGCTCGGTGTTCAAGGCGCCCCCGAAGGACACCGCCACCTCGGCGTCCTTCTGGCGCATGCGCGCGACGCGACGGTCCAGATCCAGGGCCGTGGCGGCCTCTTCCAGCCCGTAGTAGGTGCCCCACGACGGCACGCACGAGTCCTCGGCCTCGGCCACGATGAAGGCGAGCACCACGTTCGAGGGCGCACCGGATGCCGACGTGGGCATCTCGGAGACCGGTGCCGCCGTCACGTCGAAGTAGCCGCCGAACCAGCGCGGCGCGGCCTTCACCGTCGATTCCGCGCTGGCCTGTCCGTTGGCGAACATCGGGACGGCGATGCCGGCGCCCACGACGGCCAGCACCGCGATCACCGCTGCGCTGACGCGCCACGGCGACAGTCTCTGACCCGCGTGACGACCTGTTGACCGCGTCATACCCGTACCTTCGTCTTCTTCGGCGTGGTTGATTCGCGACCGGGCGGCGTCGCGCCCGGCGCCGCGTGTCCTTCGTGCAGTGCGGTGCGCCAGTCCAGGACCGCGTCGTCGTCGCCGGAGGCGTCCGCGCGACTGCGGTCGGCGTCGATCCACATCCAATCGGTGATCCCGATCCAGACGTCCACGATCGAGTTCCGTATGCCGATGTACGCCAGGATCGCCCAGGAGGCCAGCACCGCGTTGATCGTCGAGAACGCCAGCGTCCCCCACGCGCCGTCGAGGAAGCTGCGCCACGCGACCAGGACCGAGAAGCCGACGATCACGTAGGGCGCGACGACGTACAGCAGCTGCGTCGCGGTGCGCTCCTTCACCTTCGGCGTGCGCGCGAACGGGATCTTCATACCCGTCAGGCCCTGCTGGATCGACTTGAAGACGCCGGCCAGGTTGACCGGCAGCATGATCAGGTTGAACCCGTAGATGCGCAGCACGTCGGTGCGCTTGTAACCGGTGTAGTGCAGGTCGCTGGCCATCGCGAGGAAATACGGCAGCGCACCCACCAGCACCAGCGGGCTCACGAGCCGGCTGTCGTACGGATAGGCGAGCAGGAAGAGCAGCCCGAAGCTGGCCCAGGCGATCGAGGCCATGTAGTTGACGCGCAGCATGACCTCGCCCAGCGCCAGCGGCTTGAGCATCTGGCGGCGCTCGCGCATCTGCTTCCACAGCTTGGGGAGGATGAGCAGGCCGCCGTTCGCCCACCGGCGCCGCTGCACGACGAGCGAGCCGAAGTCGGGGGGCGTGGCGCTGTAGCTGAGCCGCTCGGGGTAGTTGATCAGAGTCCAGCCGTGCTCACCGAGATCGACACTGGACTCGGTGTCCTCGATGACGGTGCGGTCCTGCACGTATCGGCGGACCTCGAACCCGTCGACCATGTCGATCTCGAGGATGTCATCGAGCGCTTCCATGCGGATGACCGCGTTCGCGCCGACCCAGAAGGTCGCGTTGTGCGCGGTCATGCCCTGATGCAGGATGTGCTGCACGTCGGTGGTGGCGCCCGCGAGCCGCTCGATGCGCGTCGGCGCCTCGCGGAACGACGAGTACGGGGTCTGCGTCACGGCCACGCGGGCGTTCTGCGGCTGCTCGAGGAAGTGCACGAGGCGCAGGCAGTAGTCGCGCAGCAGCACCGAGTCGGCATCCAGGGTCAGGACGAACTCCGAGTACGGCACGTCCAGATCCGCCGGCTGGGCACCGGTGACGGGGCGCAGCAGCAGCCCGTCCGGCGTCTGCTCCTCGTGGAAGCGCCCGCCGAGAAGGCCGATGTAGGAGTTCAGGTTCATCGCCTTGTTCGCCTCGTGCGACAGCGACACGTATCGCTTGCGCTCGAACCAGGCGACCTCGACGGTGAAGATCCAGACCAACCGGCGGAACAGCTCGTGCACGCGGGCGGGCGGGATCATCTCGGACGCGTCGATCGCCGCGCCCACCGCGGTCGCGGTCGTCTCCAGGTCATCGGCCAGGCCGAGCAGCACCTGCTCGACGAAGAAGTCGTCGACGTGGTCTTCGCGCGGCTGCGCGGCGGCCATCTCGCGAAGCCACTCCACCGCCCACAGGTACTCCTCGAACAGGCGCACCATCGAGTGCTCGGTCAGACCCTCGGCGAGCAGCGACTCGTGTTCGCAGGCGATCAGGGCGAGGCTGAATCGCTCCGCCGGCGCGTCCATCGCCGCCATGATCTCCGCTGCGATCCCGCGGGTCTCGTTCAGCCGGTCGAGGTCGGCGGGGTCGCTCGGGTTGGGGTTGTCGTCGACCAGCAGCACGACACGCAGCGAGGGGTACTCCTGCAGGGCCGCGGACCAGAGCGTCTTGCGGACGATCGCGGGCTCTTCGGCATAGGACGGCACCAGTACGGTCAGCGTCTCGTGCGGGCTGGAGAAATGCCGGTCCAGCTCGGCGCGCGGCGCGCGCCGGTGCTCGCGGAACCGCTGGTAGGCGCCCTGGCGGGCGACCAGATACATCAGCGCCGAGAAGGTCAGGAACGTGACGACCAGAAGATACGACACCGCCTCGATGACCCGCCACGCCGTGTCGAACGCCCCGGCCATCAGGAGCGTGACGACGACGGTGAGGACGTAGAGCGCCCAGACGGCGATCGTCACCCAGATCGCGACACGGCCCCAGATCAGCTTCGCGTTGGACGGGCGGTCGTGGACGGCCGGCAGGGACGCCTGGGAACGCTCGGTTCCCCATTGCCTCTTGCGCCGCATGGACGGAGCCTCGCGCTCGGCTGCCTGCACCTCGATCATGGCGATCGGACTCACTTCCCCCGCTGAAACTGACCCGGCAGACCGTCTCGGCCGCTCGTTACCGACACTAGGGCGCCGCGGTCCCGCATCCGTATCGGCAGGGCGGATCTTCATGCGTTCGCAGAAATATTGAGGTGGGATGCCGAGATCTTCAGCCAACCTTGCGCCCGCCCGCCCGCGCGCGCGTTCGCCGACGTCGTGATGCGGTATCACGTGCGACTCCGCGATGCCAGCCACCACTCCCGGGACCGCCCCGGATAGACTCGCGAATGTGACCACCGGGGGTAGACGTCGGGCGCTCCCGATGGGGGCGCCCGACGTCCGCACGCGCTCGATCTGGATGACGCAGTTGGTCCTGGCCGCCAGTGTCGTCGTGATCGGTCTGCTCGTCCTCGCCCTGCAGCCGCAGCTGTTCGCGGTGTGGACGTTCACCGCCGGCCTCACCGCGATCATCCTGTTCACGCTGGCCACATTGATCGTGCCCTGGTCTCGCCTGCCGAAGGTCGCTGTGCTGACCATCCCCTTCTTGGACGCGCTCGCGATCGGATTCATCGGCATCACCACCGAACAGGCATTCAGCTTTCTGTGGGTGTTCCCGGTGATGTGGGTGTCGATGAACTTCCGCGCCGAGACGATCGGGGCGATGCTCGGCGTGATCGGCGCCATCCTGCTGATCGACGCGACGGCGCCATGGGGAACCGGACCGACGCTGACGATCTTCATCGTCATGCTGTCGCTGACCTTCATCGGCATCACCACCCACCTGGCGATCCGCCGGACGCGCTCACTGCGGCGGCTGCTGATCCGCCAGGCCGGGCGCCTGAACGCGACGGCCGACCGCCGCAAGGACCAGGAGCGCAGCGCCCGCGAGATCCTGAACGGCGTCGACACCGGGATCGCACGGATCTCAAAGGCCGGTGCCGTGCTCGCCGTGAACGACTCCTACACCCGGCTGTACGCGCTCGATCCGCTGGACCCCAGTCTTCCGGCGCGGTCGGTCGAGTACACCGGCCTTCGCGAGATGCCCATCCCCGCGATGGACCGTCCGTTCGCGCGGGCCGCGCGGGGTGAGACCTTCTCCGACGTCCGCGTCTGGCTGTTCACCCCGAAGGGCGAATGGCACGCGCTGTCGGTCAGCACCAAGCGAGTGCAGGCTTCCGCGCGCGAGGAGCCCAGCCACCTCCTCGTCGTCAACGACATCACGGACATCACCCATGCCGAACGCGAGCGCGCGAGGCTGGCGGCGATCGCGTCGCACGAGCTCAAGCATCCGCTGACCGTCCTGATCGGAAACGCCGAACTCGCCCTCGAGAGCGATGACCTGACCCCCAAGACGCGACGGCGCATCGAAACCATGCTGGGGGCGAGCAATCGGATGGTGGAGATGACGGCGAGCATGCTCACCTCTTCGCGGACCACAGGCAATTACACCCACGACGAGATCGACCTGTCCGAGATCGTCGCCGACTCCGTCGCCTCGTTCAGCCCGACCGCACGCGCACACAACGTCACGATCGACACTCCGGTCGCCAACCAGCTGCTCATCGTCGGCGATGCCTTCCGGCTTCGGCAGGTCATCGACAACCTGCTCAGCAACGCGATCAAGTACACGCCCTCGGGCGGACGCATCCAGATCCGGACCCGGCGCGACGGGACGACCGCCGAGTTCGTCGTGGCCGACACCGGCATCGGGGTGTCCGCGGAGGAGCTGCCGAAGCTGTTCGACCCGTACTACCGGGCGCCGGCCGCGAAGGAGACGGCGACCGGAACCGGCCTGGGGCTGGGCATCACCCACGAGATCGTCACCTCGCACAACGGGACGCTCTCGATCGAGAGCGAGACCGGCGTCGGCACGACCGTGACGGTGCGGCTGCCCACCTCCGCGGCGATCGCGTCCCGAGCCGGCGCAGGGGAGACAGCGTGATCGACATCGACGCCGCATCGGGGTGGTCCTTCCAGCTCGCGCACGCCGCGCTCGCCACACTGGCGACGCTGCTCACCGTCGGCGTCGCGTTCCTGAGCAGACCGGGCAAGGCGACGCTGTACTGGTCGTGCGCCTTCACTCTCGCCATGGTCGCCACCTTCGGTGTGGCCGCAAGCGAGGCCAACGGCTCCGAGCTCATCCGGCGCATCTGCCTGGGCGCGCTGATGGGGGGCTCGGCACTGCTGTGGTCGGGCTTCCGCGCCTATTGGGCGGTGCGCCCGTTCGTCTGGGTGGGACCCGTCGTCGGCGTGCTGTCGGCGATCGCACTCGTCGCCACCGGCGACGGCGGGGGATTCAGCATCGCCTACCGCGTGGTGTTCCTGGTCGCGTCGGCCTTCGCGATCCTGCTGTTCGTGGATTGGCTGCGCTTCGGCGATCGCGGCAACCGCCTGCTGCAGCCCCTCATGGTGATCTCGGTCGCGTTCGGTGTGGTGGGGATCGGGAACGCGGTCGCCGGCCTGATCTATCCGCCGACCACCGGGGACGATCTCATCGTCGTGCGCTCGATCTCATCGATCGGCCTGCTTCTGTACGTGGCATCCGCGCTCGTGGCCATCCTCGGCCTGTCATGGCGAGAGAGAAGCCTGCGCAGCCCGGCCGCCGCACCGTGTGACTGGGAGGCGTTCGAGCTCGGGGCGAGCGACCGCCTCGCCAGCGCGCAGCGCACCGCTGAACAGTGCTCGATCGTGTACCTGCGGATGGACGACGCCGCTGAAATCCGGCAGGCGGCAGGCACCGTGGCGCAGCTGGAGAGTGCGAAAAGCCTCACCCGGCTGATCCGGTCCGCATTTCCGCCCGACTGCAGCGTGTGCCCGGACGCGACCGGCACCTTCGTGCTGATCCCCCACCCGGACGCCGCCGTGCGCGCACTCCTGAGTTCGTGCCTCGAGCAGGTCGGTCAGCTCGAAGTACCCGGCCAGCTGCCCGTTCACCCCTCGGCGAGTGCGGGATGGGCGGCGACCTCCACGCTCGGGTACGACCTGAATACGCTGATCCTGATGAGCCGCGAGGCGGCGATCCTGGCCAGCCAGAACGGCGGCGACCGCTGGGAGCGGATGAGTGCGGCCGTGGTCCGGCGGCTGCTCATGGGCGAGGGCGTCGCGTAGCTTCGGCGCTCTGCGATGGTCCGGCTACCGGATCGACGCGCGGTCAGCGACCACGATGCTTGCCGATACCTGCGCCGGCCCCTAGTCTGGAGAGACTGGCACCGCAGCTTCTGCTGCCGGTGCCTCCGTCTTGATGCCGACCTCCGCACTCGATGCCGCCCCCCGCACCGCGAGAGAGATCCATGAAGCACCCCGTTCGCACCCTCCTGACGGCCTCGGCCTTCGCAGCCTTGGTTGCTCTGGCGCTGCCCTCCGCGGCATCCGCCAATGCGATCTACCCTCCGTCGGGGTCGTGCACCGTCTCGCCCGCCACGGCTTCTGCCGGTGAGACGCTGCGGTTCCAGTGCGCGGCCGAGACGTTCTCGCCGGACGAGCCGGTCACGATCACGGTCACGGGTGAGAACGGCTCGGGAGCCTCGATCGGCATGATCAAGTTCGCCATCAGCACCGCCAGCGGTACCGCGCGGTCCACGGAGATCGGCTCGCTTCCCGCGGTGCCGATCACGCTGCCCTCGAACGCGAGCGGTACGTACATCATCGCCGCCGTCTCGCCGACCTCCGCCGGCAGCACCGCCGCCGCGACAGTCAGCAACGCCAGCGGCGGACTGCCCACCACCGGCATGGACAGCGCGTCGCTGACCGGTCTGTGGATCGGCGGAGGCGCGCTCGTGCTCGCCGGCGCCGCCCTGGGTGTGACGGCGATGGTGCGCCGCTCGCGCAACAACGCGGACTGAGCGACCTCGCGTCGGGTTGCTGCCGGTCCGGGTGCTGCGCCGCGGTCGGGGTCAGGCGGCGTTCGCCGTCGGGTCCGGCGGCGTTCGCGGTCCGGGTCAGGCGGCGTTCGCCGCGGACTGGCTGGTGATGTGCGCGGTCACCAGGATCGGCAGGTGGTCGCTGAGGCCCTGCGGCAGTGTCCGGACGCGGTCGATCGTGAACCCGACGGAGGTTGCGAAGTCATAGTGTCCGCGGAAGAACCGGTAGCGGGTGTACGTGCGCGCGTCGCTGAGGTTCAGCTCGTACCCGTGCTCGCGGATCTTCTGCCCCAGGTTCTCCTTGAACACCGGATAGTTGTAGTCCCCCACCATCAGCACTGGAATGCCCTCGCCCAACTGCTGCAGCTCGGTCAGCGCGGTGCGGATCTGGTGGCGACGGAGTGAGTTCAGCGCGGTGAGCGGCGCGGCGTGGAAGGATCCGACGATCACGTCGCGGTTCTGGTCGATGTCGTGCAGCCGGACGCCCAGCATCCGCTCTTCTGCGGGCTTGAGAACGCGGTCGTGCATGGACTTCTTCAGAGCCATGGAGCGGACATCCACGAGGCGGAACGTGTTCTCGCGATAGTAGACGGCCAGGCCGAGGCGGTTGCGCGAGGTGGCGTTGGCCAGGCGGAGCCCGCCGATCGTGTCGGGCATGCTGGTGGTGTCGCACTCCTGGAGGCAGAGCACGTCCGCGCTGTGACGGGAGACGAGTGCCGCGAGCTCGCCCGCGGCGCGATGCTTGCGCAAGTTGTAGGAGATCACCTTCATAGCGATCCCAGCCTATGACGCCCCGCTTTCCCGGGCATGCACCCTTGACAATGACATGCCGAGTTCCCAGCCCTCGCCCGGATTCGCCGTCGCTGGCCCCGCCCCGCCGAGAGTGCACGTCGCCGCCCGCGGGGGTGCGCGTTGTTGCCCGCGAGAGTGCACGTCGCTGCCCGTGAGAGTGCACGTCACCACTGCCCAGAGTGCGCGTTGCTGCCCGCGAGAGTGCGTGTCCCCGGCGCTCGCGGTGCGGCTTCCGGCCCCCAAGAGTGCACGCCTGCAGCAGGTGCGCCTCCGTGTGCAACCCGGTCGGGCGCTCTGCGTCCCCCAACACGTACCCTCGGCAGCAGGGGGAAGCACCCTCCGCAACGACGACATGCACTCGCGCGGGCGGCGACATGCACTCTCGGCAGCAGGGACATGCACTCTCGGCAGCGGGGACATGCACTCTCGCGGGCGGGGACATGCACCCTCGGCGGCGGGGATGGGCCTGCGATGTACGAAAACCTGCGCGCGGCCACTCCTGCATGGGGACAGGACCGAGGACGGGGACACCGCATGACCACGAGAATGATGCACCCGAAGCGCGCCGCGCGCGTGCGCCTGCGGCGGCTCGATACCGCCAGCACCGCCAGCCCGGCATCCCCCCGACGACTCCGGGGGCTCCCTCGCCGAGGCGGTCCGGATCGCCCGTCAGGCGCGGATCGCGGCCGAGCGCGCGTTGCGCCGAAGCGAGATCGAACGCGATCGCGCCGGACGCGCGCTCGAGCTGACCCTCCCGCCGCGGATCGATGAGACCGAACGTACCCGGCTGCGCGCCGTCCACTCGGATGCCGCCGCCGCCGTCCGCGGGGCACGGGCAGCGGTCGATCGGGCGCGCGCCGTCGAGGATGCCGCGACCGCGATCCGCGACAACGCCGACGACGACGGGAGCCGGCTGAGCCAGGACCTCGCACGGAGTCTGCTGCGGTTCCTCGAGTCCCGGCGCGCCGCCGACTCGACCTCCGCCCCGCTCAGCGCACGATCGACGTGATCGTCGCCAGCCGAGCCAGCACCTCTTCGCTGATCGAACCGAGCAGGAGGCGCGCGACGGCGCCACGACCGTGCGAGCCCAGCACCGCGAGTCGCGCGGATCCGGCCATTCGGTTCAGGATCTCGGACGGGTACCCTTCCTCGACGTGCTTGACGATCTCCAGATCCGGATAGTCCTGCCGCAGTCCGGCAACCGACAGCGCGAGCGCCTCCTCGGCCAGCGACTGCATGTTGCGCAGATACTCCTCGGGATACACCCCCGGGTTGTGCGGAGTGACGACCGGCGTCCACACGGTGACGACGGTGAGCGGCTCGCGCATCCGGTCGGCCTCAGCCGCGGCGAAGGCGATCGCCCGCTCCGACACATCCGACCCGTCCGCGCCGACCAGCACACCCGACCGCCCGGACACGTCCAGATCCGGAACCACGACCACCGGGCAGCGCGCCCCGGACACGATCCGCACACCATGGGCACCGCGCGCGGGCCCGGGGTCCGGACCGCGGTAGTCGCTGCCGATCACCAGAAGGGCGGCATCCGCTGCGGCATCGATCAGACGCTTGACCGGGTTGCCCCGCTCGACCCGCACGGTCGCGACGACGCCGCGCTCCTCGATCCGCCGCACCTCGTCCTCGAGGCGCTGACGGCTCGTTTCCATGGCCTCCTCGATAACCGCGCGCTCTCCCACCGCGCCGACCGCACCGCCGACCACGGAAATGAGCTCGACGCTCTGCCGCCGATCGGCCGCCCGCTGCACGGCCCAGTCCAGGGCGCGGCGCGACACCGGCGCATCGGTGATTCCTACGACAATCCTGTTGGTCACGTTGTCCCCCTCTTCCTCCAACCTACGCCGGAAGGGCGCGCCGGCGGGCGGGGGCGACCGGCTCGGCGCGCTTCGGAGGACGATCGGATGCCGCGGCCGCGCTCGCCGGCCACCTCCGCCCGCCGGACCGGCCCCGGCTCACTGCCGCTGCGAAACAGGCCGGCAAACGCTCGCGTTCACTCGAGGTCGCGCCGGGCTCGAGTCTGCTCGGCACGCCGGGCGAGGAGTTCATCGGAGGGGTAGCCGACCTCGGTGAGGGTCAGTCCGCGCGCGGCGATCACGGTGAAGTCGCTCGTGCGCAGGCCTTCGTCTCGGATGTCCCGCACGTCATCGACATCCAGCCGGCCCTGACCCACCGCCACACACGCGCCGACGAGCGCGCGGACCATGCTGTGGCAGAACGCGTCCGCTTTCACGTTCGCGACCAGGACGCCCTCGGCATCCCGTCGCCAGTCGAACTCGAGCAGGGTTCGGATGGTCGTGGCCATCTCGCGGGGTTTGCAGTACGCCGCGAAGTCGTGCAGGCCGATCAGCGATCGCGCCGCGGCATCCATCGCCTGCTCGTCCAGCGCCGCCCGCACGGTGGTGGTGCGGTGACGCTCGAGGGGGTCGTAGCCCGTGACGGTGTCGGAGATCCGATAGGAGTAGCGCCGCCACACCGCCGAGAAACGGGCGTCGAAGCCTTCGGGCGCGACGGATGAGTGATGCACCGCGACGTCGGAGTACGACCCGACGACGCCGCGCACGCGCGCCGCGAGTCGGGCGGCCGCCGCGGCGAGGCCCGGATCGGGCGCGGAAGCGGGGACGGTCAGATCGGACGGCAGGGTGGCAGCGGTCGGATCGGGCGCGGAAGCGGGGACCGTCAGGTCGGGCGGCAGGGTGGCAGCGGTCGGATCGGGCGCGGAAGCGGGGACGGTGGCATCGGGAGCTGCGGTGGGCGCCCCGGGATGGCGGTCGGCCGCCCCGGCGACGCCGACTCGGCTCCGCCGCAGCCGCGCCACCTGGTTCGCGGCGAGGTCGACGTGGGCGACCTGTCCCGTGGCGTGGACTCCGGCATCGGTCCGACCCGCGACGACGAGCGACGCGGTGCCGCCGAGGATGCGCTCCAGCGCGCCCTCGACCGTCCCCTGCACCGTGCGGAGATCGGGCTGGCGCGCCCAGCCGCGAAAGTGCGTCCCGTCGTAGGCGATGTCGAGACGGATGCGCACCCGCTCAGTGTAGTTGCGGCCCGCGGTGGGTCCCTGCGGCGCTGTGCGGGGGCGCAGGCCGTCCGCGGGGGCGCATGCCCTCTTTCCCGCGCCGATCCCCAGAGCCCGGCACTCGTGTCCCGGTAGGCAGAGCTCCCTCGCCCGTGTCCCGATAAGGCAGAGCTCCCTCGCCCGTGTCCCGCTAAGGCAGTGCCCCTCACCCGTGTCCCGAAAGTTGTTGCCCAGCGGCCTTCCAAGCAACAACCAGTGGGACACGAAACGGGAGGGAGGGCATGGGAGGGAGGGCCGGAGTCGGGGAGGAGAGCACCCCGGAATCGACGACCGGCTATCGCGGGACGTCGCTGGGCAGCGGCGGCTTCGGCGGAATGCCCACGGACGGGATGCCGACGACCCCCGCCGACTCCGATGCAGCAGCGCTCGGCCCGACGCCCCCCGCCGACTCCGATGCAGCAGCAATCGTGCCGACGCCCCTCGCCGACTCCGATGCAGCAGCAGTCGCACCGACACCCGCCCTCGACTCGGACGCCCCGGCCGCCGACGCAGCAGCGGTCCCGACCGACGGGATGCCGTCGCCCTGGCCCCGCTGCGATGCGGCGAGCGCCGCGCTCCCCGACGGCCGCGGAGGCCGCGGGGGCACGAGCGGCAGCGGCGGGACGTGTGGGGGGACGAAGCCCAGGGTGGCCCAGGCATCCGTCGCGCTGTCGGTTTGCGGCATCCGAGCGGCCGGACGACGCGGGGGAAGCGCCCGGCGGTATTCGACGAACGCGACGATCAGCATCCCGATGCACGCACCGGCGGTGTTGGCGATGATGTCGAGGGTGCTCGGCGTGCGCTTGTCCAGGAGCAGCCCCTGAGCGCACTCGATCGCGACGGTGACGACGATCGCGATCGGGAGGATCAGGTAGCGGCGGCGCAGGATGAGCATGAGGAGCACGCCGAGCGGGACGAACAGCAGGATGTTCGCGGAGAACTCGATGCGCGCGTAGGTCAGAGCCGGGAGCACCCGGGTGATCGTGCGCAGCAGCGGACCGGCGCCGCCGTCGACCGGGACCGGCCAGAGCGCGATGAGCGCGAGGGTGACGGCGTACACCGCGAGCACGAGACGCGCGCGGGCGCGGCGGGTGGCGGGCAGCTTCCGGGGGGATGATTCAGCGGTGGTCATGCGGGCCTTTCAGTCGGACGCCGCAACGCTGATGCGTGGGCCAGAGCTTACCGGACCCGGCTGGGCGCAGTGGAGCGGAGCTGACCACCGGTGCCTCCGGCTTCGCCCGGCTGCCGGTGGCACCGGCATCGCCCGGCCTGCCGGAGGCACCGGCATCGCCCGGCCTGCCCGAGGACAGTGCCTGCGCCGCAGGCCCGGGCCTGCCGAAGGCTCTGGCAACCCCCGACCTGCCGAGGACAACGACTCCGCGGACGCGCCGACCGCAGCGCGCGGCGGCCCGGCGGTGTCCCACCCGCCTTTTAGACTGAGGGCTGCCATCCCTGGAAGTTGATGACCTCGCACACCCTCCCTCGCTCCCCCGCCCGATACGCAGGCCTCGACGGCATGCGCGCCATCGCGGTGACCCTCGTCGTCATCTACCATCTGTTCCCCGCGTCGGTGGTGCAGGGCGGCTTCATCGGCGTCGATGTGTTCTTCGTGATCAGCGGCTTCCTGATCACGACGCTCCTGCTGCGCGAGCACACCGCCACCGGACGCATCGGATTGCGCGGGTTCTGGCAGCGCCGGGCGCGGCGCCTGATTCCGGCGCTGGCGGCCGTCGTCACGGTGTGCGCCACCGGGGCCTGGCTCGTCGGCGGCGATGTCCTGGTGCGCCTCGGCGAGCAGGTGCTGGGCGCGGCGACCTTCAGCTACAACTGGGTCTCCATCGCCGAGGGGACCGGATACTTCTCGGCCGCGACGCCCGAGCTGTTCCGCAACTTCTGGTCCCTCGCCGTCGAGGAGCAGTTCTACCTGCTGTGGCCGCTGCTGCTTCCGCTGTTCCTGCTGCTGCCCCGGGCGTGGGGGCGTGCGGCGGCCGTGCTGGCCCTGGCCGCGGCATCCGCTGTCTGGATGGGGGTCATGGTGTCCTCGGGAACGGACGTGACCCGCGCGTACTTCGGCACCGACACGCACGCGTTCGGCATCCTGCTGGGCATCGCGCTGGCGTTCCTGCTCGAGCGGATGCTGGCACGGGCGCGCCAGGCCGACTCGACCCCCGCTGCGACCGGCTCCCGCCGAGTGCGGATCGCGACCGGACTGACCGGCGGCGTAGCCCTGGCCGGACTCGTCGCCCTCGCGCTGCTGCCTCCGACGTTCACCGCCGTGACGTTTCCGGGCACGATCGCCGCTGCCAGCATCCTGAGCGGGATCGCCATCGTCGCAGGAGTGTGGCCGGGCTCGACCTTCGGGCCCGTGATCGACGGGCAGCCGCTGCGCTGGATCGGCGACCGTTCGTACGGCATCTACCTGTGGCACTGGCCGCTGCTCGTGCTGCTGGTCGCCGGCATCCAGCGCACCAGCCCGGACGCCGGCGTCCCGGAATGGATCGGCGGCGTCGCGCTCGGTCTGACCCTGGCCACCGCCGAGCTGTCGTACCGCGTTCTGGAGACGCCGGTGCGGCGGTACGGGTTCCGGGGGTCGCTCGCGCGAATCAGCGCCCGCCTGCTCGGATCGCCCGCAGCGCGCGTACGCGCCATCGCGAGCGTCGCGGCGACCGTGCTGCTGGTCGGCGGAACATCCGCCGCGATCGCCGCCGCGCCGGACGTGTCCTCCGCGCAGTCCGCGGTCCAGGCCGGTCGCGAGGCCCTCGATGCCGCCGTGAACCCGGCGCCCGCCGCGTCCGCTGTGCCTGCGCAGCCGCAGGCGCCGCCTGCCGCGACCTCCGGGCAACGCGTGCTGCCGACGCCCTCCCCCACCCCGGTCGCCGGCGACGAGATCACCGCGGTCGGCGACTCGGTGATGCTGGCCTCCGCTGCCGGGCTGCTCGAGCGGTTCCCGGGGATCACCGTGGACGCCGCGGTGTCGCGGTCCACGTGGGCGGGTCCCGGCATCCTGCAGGCGCTGTCCGACAGCGGACAGCTGCGCTCGTACGTGGTCGTCGCACTCGGCACCAACGGACCGCTGAACGCGGAGGCGATGGAGCAGATGGCGCAGATCGTCGGTCCCGACCGCACGCTCGTGCTCGTGAACGCGTTCGCGCCGCGCGACTGGATCCCCGGCGTCAACGCGGACCTCGCCGTCTTCGCCGCCTCCCACCCCGGCGTGTTCGTCGCGGACTGGTCGGCCGCGATCGCCGGTCACACCGACCTGCTCGCCGGTGACCAGATCCACCCGGGGGATGCCGGCGCCCGGGTCTTCGCCGACACCGTCGCCACCGCGGTCGCCCAGGCCGAGCAGGCGCGCGCCGATGCCGCGTACCAGGTCGAGATGCGCGCATACCGGCGGCTGCATCACAGTGAGGTGCGGGTGCCGGAGTAGCCCGGATCCTCGCGCGGCCCGCGGTCCGCGCCGCGGCGGCCCGAGAGACCCGGCCCCGCGCTAGAAGCGCCGGACCAGCGCCGCCTGCCGCTGCGTCGGCCGGAAGCCGAGGCGTTCGTACAGCCGATGCGCGCCGGTCTTGCTCGCGGTGTCCACGTCCAGCACGGCCTGCTCGAGCCCGGCGGACTTCGCCGCCTCGAGCGTCCGCGCGATCACCGCCGGCGCCAGCCCGCAGCCCCGGTAGTCCCGCACGACCCCGATGAGGTCGATGTAGGTGTTCGGGGCGCCGAGCGCCGCCCAGTCCTCCTCGTTCACCGACGCCAGGCAGAACGCCACCACCCGTCCCTCGGCGAGGGCGAGCGTGGACAGGTCCGGACGCAGGAACGGCCCGCCCACGAACTGCTCCCACCGCTCCGGCGTGCTGGGCAGGCTTCCCCAGTGGTCGCGGAAGGCATCGTTGCGAGCCGCGAGCACATCCGCGGAGCGACCGGCCGTGTACGGAACCAGCTCGATACCCTCAGCGGCAGCAGGCGCATCGACCTGCGCCGACAGGTCGCGCTGCATGGACGTGAACCACCGCTCGGTGCGCAGGCCGAGCCGCTCGCCCAGGGTCACAGCATCCGTGTTGCCCTCATCGACGTACTGGAAGATCGCCGCCTCCGCAGTGGACCCCGTGCTGGCAAGGATCTCGCTCGCCCGCGCGTAGAGCCACCCGATGAGCTGCGTGCCGATCCCCCGCCTGCGCCAGTCCGGGTGCACCGTGCCCTGCAGGTACGCGTGCAGCTCGGCATCCTGCGTGGGATGCACCATCGCCCACCCCATGGCCACCACCGCGCCGTCGGGCGCGATGGCCAGCAGCGTGTCCCGGGCGACATCGACGTGCGATAGCTCGAAGATGTCGGCGATGTCCTCGCGCGGGGTCACCCACGTGGGGTGGTCCAGCCGATCGGATGCCACCAACGCCGCATGCACCGCATCGATGTCCTCGACGGTGGCGGGTCGGAACACGACGTCCGGATGCTGCGGCAGAGCGGGCGGTCCGGCATCCAACTGCTCGGACAGGGGTCGACGGGTTGCTGACTCACTCACGCCCGCAAGCGTACTCGGCGGCGCGGGCGTCTTCGATCCGGCCGGAGGCGCGCGGGGCCACAACTCCTGCAAATGTCGCTGCGCGTGTGCATCCCGCGCAGGCGCGCAAGCCCTGGCGCGCAGCGCGCCGCTGAGTCTGCAGGAGTTATGCGCCGCCGATGGTCGCACTGCCCGCCGCGGGAGGCGGCTCAGCGGTATGACCAGGCCGATCGTGCGGCGAGAAGGCCGCGGATTGCGGATGCGACGCGGTCGGGATGGTGCAGCAGGTCCTCGGCAAGTACGCGGAGCGTGACATAGCCCTGCTCCGCCGAGGCGAGATCCCGCCGCCGGTCGTCGCGCTGCTTCACCCATCCCTCGTGATGGGCCTTGCTGTCGCACTCGAGGATCAGGAAGCCGTCGACCACAAAGTCCACGCGCCCTACGCCGGGTATCCAGACCTGAGGCTCGAACGAGATCGGCAGCTCCCGGAGTATCAGCCGCTGCAAGGTCTCTGGACCGGACTCCGCCCTCCCGTCGACCTGTTCCAGAAGGGCGATGCAGCGCGCGGGCAGCCCGGAGAACGCCTCTCGCACCTGCGGCATGGTCATGACCTGCGCGTGCAGCAGGCTGTCGATCGTCGCGATGACTTCGCGCGTGGGCAAGCATCGCGCCATCTCGCGCACGGCATCGTGCAGAGACACCATGTGCGCGGGCGAAGAGGGGTCGGTGGCGTCCGACCAGTGCAGCCGGATTTCCGACGCCTGCCCCCTCATCCAGCGCGTCCGACTGTCGTCGGGCATGCGCAATCGGGACATGGCACGAGGCACCTGCACGTGCGTGCGGTGCGCGGCGAACACGAAGACCTCGGGTGCGGCCAGCACGATGGCGCTGATGCAGGTGAGCCGTCCCCCGATCCGCACGGCTCTCGCAACCGCGCGGTTCGCGTCGGCGACGACGTAGTGATCGCGTCGCAGTCTGATCAGCGTGCCGTCGCGAACCGCGCGGGTGATCTGCTTCGGCCGGTAGCCGAGCTGGAGCAGATCCAGGCGAGAGAACACCGTCGTCCGCAGGACGTCCATCGCAGCCGCTTCCACAGCAGCAGAGTGGAGTCCGCCGCGGTCCCGCGGGGGTTCCGTGCCGACACCTGTGGTGAACTCCCGCTCAGGCGGGACTGGGGAGGCGTGGTTCGGCGCACACGCCACCAGGCCTCCGGGCTGCGCGGCGCACAGCTCCTGCACACCCCGCTCCGCGGCGGCGGCCCGTTCCGGAGCTTCCGCGTCCGCCGCCCCCGCGGACACCCAAAGTGCAGGAGTTATGCGCCCACGCCCGCGACCTGCCGGCGCCGGCACCGGCGCCCGCGCCCGCGCCCTGCCGGCGCCGCCACCCGCGACGCAGCGCGAACCACACCCGCCCCCCGCAACGCAGCGAGACCCGCGTGCCGGCAGGCACGCGGGTCTCGCTGGCAGAGCTGAGGTGCTAGGCCTTCTCGGCAGCCTCGGCGGTGACCGCGGCTTCTTCGGCGGCTTCGTCGTCCGCGGCGATCTCGACCGCGGCTTCGGCGGCCTCGTCGGCCTCGGTGACGGTCCCGTCAGCCTCGACCTCGTCGGCGGGAGCCGATTCGGCAGCGGGCGCGGCAGCTGCGGCGGCAGCGGCCTTCTTCGCGCTCTTCGGCTTCGGGTTCACCGGCTCGAGGACGAGCTCGATGACCGCCATGGGGGCGTTGTCGCCCTTGCGGTTTCCGACCTTCGTGATGCGGGTGTAGCCACCCTCACGGTCGGCGACCAGCGGCGCGATCTCGGTGAACAGGACGTGCACGACTTCCTTGTCACCGATGATCGACAGCACGCGACGACGCGCGTGCAGGTCGCCGCGCTTGGCGAACGTGACCAGTCGCTCGGCGAGGGGACGCAGGCGCTTGGCCTTGGTCTCGGTCGTCTTGATCGACTTGTGCGTGAACAGGGCCGCGGCGAGGTTCGCCAGCATGAGGCGCTCGTGTGCGGGTCCGCCTCCGAGGCGGGGTCCCTTCGTGGGCTTAGGCATTCTTCATTACTCCAGGATCAGAATTCGGGGGAACCGGGACTCAGACGGTTTCGTCGTCGTAGCCGCCGTAGAAGTGTGCACCGTCGAACCCGGGGACCGAGTCCTTCAGCGACAGACCGAGCGAGACGAGCTTGTCGCGCACCTCGTCGACCGACTTCTGACCGAAGTTGCGGATGTTCATCAGCTGCGTCTCCGACAGGGCGACCAGTTCGCTGACCGTGTTGATGCCTTCACGCTTGAGGCAGTTGTACGACCGGACGGACAGGTCGAGGTCCTCGATCGGCATCGACAGCTCGTTGGACAGGACGGTCTCGACCGGCGCGGGGCCGATCTCGATGCCCTCGGCCTCGACGTTCAGCTCGCGCGCCAGGCCGAACAGCTCGGTCAGGGTGCGACCGGCCGAAGCGACGGCGTCACGCGGTGCCATCGAGTTCTTCGTCTCGACGTCCAGCACGAGCTTGTCGAAGTCGGTGCGCTCGCCGGCACGGGTGGCCTCGACGCGGTAGCTGACCTTGAGCACGGGCGAGTAGATCGAGTCGATGGGGATCTGGCCCGACTCGGCGTACTCGTTGCGGTTCTGGGTGGCCGAGACGTAGCCGCGGCCACGCTCGATCGTCAGCTCGAGCTCGAACTTCGCCGTGTCGTTCAGGGTGGCGATGACCAGCTCGGGGTTGTGCACCTCGACGCCGGCCGGAGCCGAGATGTCAGCGGCAGTGACCTCGCCGGCACCCGTCTTGCGCAGGTACGCGGTGATGGGCTCGTCGCGCTCGCTCGAGACGACGAGCTGCTTGATGTTCAGGATGATCTCGGTGACGTCTTCCTTCACGCCGGGGATCGTGCTGAACTCGTGCTGGACGCCGTCCAGACGGATGCTGGTGACAGCTGCGCCGGGGATCGAAGAGAGCAGGCTGCGACGCAGCGCGTTGCCGATCGTGTAACCGAAACCGGGTTCCAGGGGTTCGATGATGAACCGGCTGCGGAACTCCCCGATCTTCTCCTCGGTCAGTGTCGGACGCTGTGCAATAAGCACTATGTGTTCCTTTCGGCTAAGTGCCCGCTATTTGACACTTGCAGTGATGAGTTGTGTTGAGTTTTTCTCGAGGATGCCGTGAACCACGTGCCGCGGCATCCGTGACCTGATACGGCCGCTGCGCGGCCTGCTCGACAACCGTCTGGGGCTGTGGAGCAGACCGCGCGCGGCGCGAAGGGGTCTCAGACGCGGCGGCGCTTGGGCGGGCGGCAGCCGTTGTGCGCCTGCGGCGTCACATCGTTGATCGAACCCACCTCGAGGCCGGCGGCCTGAAGCGAACGGATGGCGGTCTCGCGGCCGGAGCCGGGACCCTTCACGAAGACGTCGACCTTCTTGACGCCGTGCTCCTGCGCCTGGCGGGCGGCCGATTCGGCGGCCATGCCAGCGGCATACGGAGTCGACTTGCGCGAGCCCTTGAAGCCCACGCCGCCCGAGGACGCCCAGCTGATGACAGCGCCGGACGGGTCGGTGATCGAGACGATCGTGTTGTTGAACGTCGACTTGATGTGGGCGTGGCCCAGTGCGATGTTCTTCTTTTCCTTGCGACGCGGCTTGCGCGCGGCGGTCTTAGGTGCAGCCATGTGCGATTCTCCTGAATCCTGATGCGCAGGCGGCGGCCTAGCGCGCCTTCTTCTTGCCGGCGACGGTGCGCTTGGGGCCCTTGCGGGTACGTGCGTTGGTCTTGGTCCGCTGACCGTGGACGGGCAGGCCACGACGGTGGCGGATGCCCTGGTACGAGCCGATCTCGACCTTGCGGCGGATGTCGGCGGCGACCTCGCGACGGAGGTCACCCTCCACCTTGTAGTTGCCCTCGATGTGGTCGCGCAGCTGGATCAGCTGCTCGTCCGTGAGGTCCTTGACGCGGACGTCAGGGCTGATCTCGGTCGCTGCGAGGATGTCCTTCGACCGGTTGGGGCCTACGCCGTAGATGTAGGTGAGGGCGATCACCACGCGCTTGTCGCGCGGGATGTCAACGCCGGCAAGACGTGCCATGCGGTTCTCCTGGAGTGTGATGGAGGTGTGGAGCAGAATCGGTGCCCGGGCCTCCAGCCCGAGGTGTCCCCTCCGAGGAGGTTCTGAATCTGCTTGTGGTCCTCCCCCGGTCATCGGGTAGCGGCGCGGCCGCGTAGCGAGACGGAGGAGAAGTCTTTATGGAGTTGTGTCTGTGGCCGAGATCTCGATACGCGCGCTGCGCGCGCTACTGGATCTTGACCCGAGTCGCATCAACGCCGTTTCACGGCGGTGATCCGACTCGACTCAACCCTGGCGCTGCTTGTGGCGCGGGTTGGACTTGCAGATGACCATGACGACGCCGTGACGGCGGATCACCTTGCAGTGATCGCAGATGGGCTTGACGCTGGGATTGACCTTCATGTTTTTTCCTGTTCGCTGTCTTCGTACCGTCGCGCGCGGCGCGGGGCGCCGGCGTTCGGGCCGTTACTTCTCGACCGGTCTAGCGGTAGCGGTAGACGATACGGCCGCGGGTCAGGTCGTAGGGGCTGAGCTCCACGACCACGCGGTCCTCCGGAATGATGCGGATGTAGTTCTGCCGCATCTTGCCCGAAATCGTGGCGAGCACCTTGTGTCCGTTGCTCAACTCAACGCGGAACATCGCATTGGGAAGCGCCTCGGAGATCACGCCCTCGATCTCGATGACACCGTCTTTCTTCGCCATACACTCGCTAACGCCTGGCAGACTGGTCGGTCTGCGTTTGGGTGGGATTTGGTGTCGAGACACGCCGATGAAGGCGCAACGCACCAAGGGTCAATCATACGTGATAAAAGGACCTATCGGCAACTTGGGGCACCGGATGCCGCGGGGCTCACTCGAACAGTGTGCCCAGCTGAGCCGGGTCGGGCAGAGTCGAGTTCGCGATGACCGCGCCGTTGATCGCAATGGTGGGCGTGCCGACGCCGGCCGCGCCCGGGGCGACCGGGGTCTTCTCGGTCATCGCCGCGACGTAGGTCGCGAACTCGCCCTCGGTCACGCAGGCGTCGATCCCGGATGCGCCCACCCCGGAGGCGACCTCCAGGATCTGCGCGTCGGTGAGCCCGGGCGTCCCCTCGGCCGGCTGGTTCGCGAACATCGCCTGCATGAACGGCACCGACAGCTCCGGCTGGGTCAGCGCGACGCAGTACATCGCGTTCGCCGCCCGCGTCGAGTACTGGGTGCCCTGCGACTGGCGGTCCAGGATGGAGATCGGGTGGATGTTGAGGGTGATCGTGCCGTCCGCGACCAGTCCCTGGATCGCCTCACCGTAGAGCTGCTCGAACTGGTTGCAGACCGGGCACATGAAGTCGATGTAGGTGTCCATCGTCTGCTCTCCGCTGCCGACGGCGATGGCGCCGGTCTCGGCGTCCACGCTGGGCGCCTGCGGGGTGACGGTGGGGCCGGCATCCGGGGCGGAGCTGTTGTTCAGCTGGACGACGATCACCGCGACGACGACCAGGACCACCACGACGACCGCGGTCACCCCGATTGCGAACCAGTTCATCTTGCGCGCGGGAGCAGCCATTGCGTGTCCTATCCGATCTCGCGGGGAGTCACCCCGAACGGCGCCAGCCCGGCGGCACCGCCGTCGGGTGCCGTCAGCACCCAGATGCCTCCATCATGCACTGCGACGCTATGTTCCCAGTGGGAACCGGCTGTGCCGTCCAGAGTCGAGACGGTCCAGTCGTCGTCCTCGACGAAGGTCGCCTGATCGCCGATGACGACCATCGGCTCGATCGCGACCGCCAGGCCGGGTCTCACCTCGGGGCCGGGGTCGGCGACACGGTAGTTGAACACGGACGGCGCCTCATGCATCTTGCGGCCGATCCCGTGCCCGACGTACTCGCGCAGGATGCCGTAGCCGTGGCCGGACGCGTCGATGTAATCCTGCACCGCGCCGCCGACCTCGCCGAGGTGGCGTGCGGTGGCCAGCGCGGCGATGCCGGCCCACAGGGAGCCCTCGGTCACGCGGGAGAGCTCTTCGCGCTCCGCGACCAGCTCCGGACGTGTCGGGTCCGGCACGACGAACGTGATGGCCGAGTCGCCGTTCCAGCCCCGGTACTCGGCACCCGCGTCGATCGAGACGATGTCACCGGGCTCGAGGGCACGCGCGGACGGGATGCCGTGCACCACCTGCTCGTTGATCGACGCGCAGATCGTGTGCCGATAGCCGCGCACCATCTGGAAGTTGGATTTCGCACCGCGCGCGGTGATGACCGCGGATGCCGCGGCATCCAGTTCCAGCGTGGTCACCCCGGGGGCCACCAGCGCCCGGATGGCCTCCAGCGCGGCCGCGGTGATCAGGCCGGGCTCGATCATCGCCTGCAGCTGAGCGGTCGATTTGTAGATCGAGCGGCGGCCGGGCAGAGACGGGGTCACGGGAGACGCACGTCAGGCCGCGGCGGTCCGGATCAGTCCGCGCTGCTCGAGCGCGGCGATGATCCGGGCGCTGATCTCATCGAGCGAGCCGACGCCGTCGATCCGGTCGACGATGCCCCGCTCGCGGTAGACCTCGAGGATGGGTGCGGTCTCGCGCTCGTAGATGGCCAGGCGGTTGGCGATCACCTGCTCGGTGTCGTCGTCGCGTCCCTGCTCCTGCGCGCGCAGGGTGAGCCGCTCGATGCTCTCCGCGCGGGGCACGGCGAGCTCGATGACGGCGTCGAGCTCTTCACCGCGACCGCCGAGGAACTCGTCCAGGTCGCCGACCTGGCCGATGTTGCGCGGGTAGCCGTCCAACAGGAACCCGTGCGCCGCGTCGGCCTGGGAGAGCCGGTCGCGCACCACGGCGGTGGTCAGCTCGTCCGGCACGAGGTTTCCCGCCTGGATGATCTCGGTGACCTGCGTGCCCAGCTCCGACCCGCTCGCGATCGCGGCGCGGAACATGTCGCCGGTCGAGATGGCCGGGATGCCGAACGCCTGCGCGATGCGCACACCCTGGGTCCCCTTGCCGGAGCCCTGGGGTCCGACGATCAGGAGGCGTGCGCCTCCGGGCTGCTGAGCCGATCCGGCCGCGGTCATCGGAGGAGCCCTTCGTAGTGGCGCTGCTGCAGCTGGGCGTCGATCTGCTTGACCGTCTCCAGGCCCACGCCGACGATGATCAGGATCGAGGCGCCGCCGAACGGGAAGTTCTGGTTGGCGCCGACCGCCGCGAGGGCGATCAGGGGCAGCAGGGCGATGAAGCCGAGGTACAGCGAGCCGGGGAGCGTGATGCGGGTCAGCACGTAGTCCAGGTACTCGGCGGTCGGACGACCGGCACGGATGCCGGGGATGAAGCCGCCGTACTTCTTCATGTTGTCGGCGACCTCGACCGGGTTGAACGTGATCGCGACGTAGAAGTAGGTGAAGCCGACGATGAGCAGGAAGTACACGAGCATGTACAGCGGGCTGTCACCGGTGGTGAGGTACTGCGCGATCCACGCCACCCACGCGGGGGCCTCCTGGCCCGCCTGCGGCTGGTTGAACTGCGCGATCAGCGCAGGAATGTACAGCAGCGACGAGGCGAAGATGACGGGCACGACGCCGGCCATGTTCACCTTGATCGGGATGTACGTGTTCGTTCCGCCGTAGGTGCGCCGGCCCACCATGCGCTTGGCGTACTGCACCGGGATGCGGCGCTGGGATTGTTCGACGAACACCACCAGCGCGACGACCAGGATGCCGACGGCCAGGACGAGCAGGAACACCTCGAAGCCGCGCGACTGGGCGATGCCCCACATCGACGCGGGGAAGGCCGCGGCGATCGAGACGAAGATCAGCAGCGACATGCCGTTGCCGATGCCCCGCTCGGTGACGAGCTCGGCGAACCACATGATCAGGCCGGTGCCGGCGGTCATCGTGATGATCATCAGCAACTGCGCCCACCACACGTCGTTGGTGAGGAGCTGCTCGCACTCGGGAACGCCGGTGGAGCCGAACAGCTGCCCGCTGCGGGCGACCGTGACCAGCGTCGTGGACTGCAGCAGCGCCAGGGCGATGGTCAGGTAGCGCGTGTACTGGGTCAGACGGGACTGACCGGCCGCGCCCTCCTTGTAGAGGGTCTCGAAGTGCGGGATCACCACGCGCAGCAGCTGCACGATGATCGTCGCCGTGATGTACGGCATGACGCCGAGAGCGAAGATCGACAGCTGCAGCAGCGCGCCACCCGAGAACAGGTTGACCAGCGACAGCAGGCCCTCGGTGCCCGCACTCTGGCGGAGGCAGGACTGCACGTTCGGGAAGTCCACGAACGGCGCCGGGATGTGCGCGCCGAAGCGATAGATGGCGATGATCGCCAGGGTGAATGCGATCTTCCGACGAAGGTCGGGTGTACGGAAGACCCGCGCTATGGCGCTGAACAAGAGGATGCCTCCAGAGGGGATGCCGACACGCGACAGGGCGCATCAACTCCCAGGGTAACGCAGTGGGGGGGGGGGGGGGCGCCCCCCCCCCCCCCCCCCGCCCCCCCCGCCGCCCCCCCCCCCCCCCCCCCACCGGGTATGACTACTTGACGGATCCGCCCGCCGCGACGATCTTCTGCTCCGCAGAGCCGGAGACCTTGTCGACGGAAACGTTCAGCTTCACGTCGATGTCGCCGGCGCCGAGCACCTTGACCTTCTCGTTCTTGCGAACCGCGCCCTTGGCGACGAGGTCGCTGATGGTGACGTCGCCACCCGAGGGGTAGAGCTCGGCCAGCTTCTCGAGGTTGACCACCTGGTACTCCACGCGGAACGGGTTCTTGAACCCGCGCAGCTTGGGAGTGCGCATGTGGAGGGGCATCTGCCCACCCTCGAAGCCGACCCGGACGCTGTTGCGCGCCCTGGTGCCCTTGGTGCCGCGACCGGCGGTCTTGCCCTTGGAGCCCTCACCGCGACCCACGCGGGTCTTGGCGGTGTTGGCTCCGGGGACCGGACGCAGGTGGTGCACCTTGAGCACACCGGGGCGGGATGCCGCAGCATCCGCCTTCGGCTTGCTCTTGGGCGCGGCCTTCGCCTTGGGCGCGGCCTTCTCAGCCGTGTCCGCCTTGTCGGAGGCGGCCGACTTCGCGGGCGCCTTCTTCTCGGCAGCGGGCTTGTCGGCCTTGGCTGCCGCAGCCTTCTTGGGAGCAGTCGCCTTGGTGGCTTTCGCCTCCGCCTCGACGGCGTCCTTCTTCTCAGCCTTGTCAGCCATTAATCGATCTCCTCAACCTTCACGAGGTGAGCGACGGTCTTGACGTAACCGCGCGTCTGCGCGTCGTCGGGACGGACGACGGAGTCGCCGATCCGCTTCAGACCGAGGCTGCGCAGCGTGTCACGCTGGTTCTGCTTCTCGCTCACCTTGGACTTTGTCTGCGTGACCTTCAGCCGGGCGGCCATCATGCACCTACCTTCGCTGCGGCGGCGGCGTCTGCCTCCGCGCGGACGAGACGGGCGGGGGCGACCTGGTCGAACTCGAGTCCGCGACGCGCGGCGACCGCGCGGGGCTCTTCGAGCATCTTCAGGGCCGCGACGGTCGCGTGCACGATGTTGATCGTGTTCGACGAACCGAGCGACTTCGACAGGACGTCGTGGATGCCGGCGCACTCGAGCACGGCACGCACGGGACCACCGGCGATGACACCGGTACCGGCCGCGGCGGGACGCAGCAGCACCACACCGGCGGCAGCCTCACCCTGGACGGGGTGCGGGATGGTCAGGCCGACGCGGGGAACGCGGAAGAAGTTGCGCTTGGCCTCTTCGACACCCTTCGAGATCGCGAGGGGAACCTCGCGAGCCTTCCCGTAGCCGACGCCGACGACGCCGTTTCCGTCGCCCACGACCACCAGAGCCGTGAAGCTGAACCGACGACCGCCCTTGACGACCTTCGAGACGCGGTTGATGGTGACGACGCGCTCCAGGAACTGGCTCTTGTCGGCATCCCGCGACCCGCGGTCACGCTGGTTGGCGTTGCGCTCGCGGCCGCCACGGCGGGGCTCGCGCTCACGCTCGGGGGCAGCAGCGACAGCCTCGGCCGCCGCAGGTGCGTCGGTCGCGGCGGCAGCAGGCGCCGTCTGATCGGCAGAAACTGCCACTTCGGTCTCCTTGTTATCACTCACAGGTTCAGTCCCCCTTCACGGGCGCCATCGGCGATCGCCGCGACACGGCCCGCGTAGCGGTTGCCACCGCGGTCGAACACGACATCCTCGACGCCGGCGGCCTTCGCGCGCTCGGCGAGGAGCTCGCCGACCTTGCGAGCCTTGGCGGTCTTGTCACCATCGAACGCACGCAGGTCCGCTTCGAGGGTGGATGCCGAGGCCACGGTGTGACCCTTGGCATCGTCGACGACCTGCACGAACACGTGGCGTGCCGAACGGGTCACGACCATGCGCGGGCGCGCCTCGGTGCCGACGACCTTCTTGCGAAGGCGGGCGTGACGACGCGCGCGCGCGTCGGACTTCGTCTTAACAGCCATGGTTACTTACCACTCTTTCCGGCCTTGCGCCGCACAACTTCGCCGGCGTAGCGCACACCCTTGCCCTTGTAGGGCTCGGGCTTGCGGATCTTGCGGATGTTCGCAGCCGCCTCGCCGACGGCCTGCTTGTCGATGCCGCTCACGGTGACCTTGTTGTTGCCCTCGACCGTGAACGTGATCCCGGCGGGGGGTTCCACGAGCACGGGGTGCGAGAAGCCGAGCGCGAACTCGATCGAGCCGCCCTTCTGCGCAACGCGGTAACCGGTACCGACCACCTCGAGGCCCTTGGTGTAGCCCTGGGTCACCCCGATGATGTTGTTGTTGATCAGCGTGCGGGTCAGGCCGTGCAGCGAACGCGACTCGCGCTCGTCGTCGGGACGGGTGACCAGCACCTGACCCTCCTCGACCTTGACCTCGATGGGGGACGCGACGGCAAGCGCGAGCTCGCCCTTCGGCCCCTTGACTGCGACATTCCGGCCGTCGACCGTGATGGTCACTTCGGCGGGGATGTCGATCGGCAGACGTCCAATACGCGACATGTCAGATCACCACACGTAGGCGAGGACTTCCCCACCCACGCCCTTCTGCTCAGCCTGACGGTCGGTGAGAAGACCGGAGGAGGTGGACAGGATCGCGACGCCGAGGCCACCGAGAACCGTGGGGATCTCGGTCGAGCGCGCGTAGACACGCAGGCCGGGCTTGGAGACGCGCTTGATGCCGGCGATCGACCGCTCGCGGTTCGGGCCGTACTTGAGCGTCAGCGTGAGGGTCTGTCCGACGCGAGCGTCTTCGACGCTCCACTCGGCGATGTAGCCCTCGCGCTTGAGGATCTCCGCGATGTGGGTCTTGAGCTTGGAGCTCGGCAGCGACACGGAGTCGTGGTGCGCCGAGTTCGCGTTGCGCAGACGGGTCAGCATGTCTGCGACCGGGTCTGTCATTGTCATGTGTTTGTTTCCTTCGTTCACCAGGTTTCGTACGCCGTTACGCGGCGGCCGACCTGTGGTGTCTCGACGCGCCCGCTGTGCGGGCTACTCCACGACCGGGGCCGTCGAGCTCGAGGTGGATGGGTTATGCCTGTGCGTCCTCGGTGCGGAACGGGAAGCCCAGTCCGCGCAGAAGCTCGCGACCCTCGGCATCCGATTTCGCGGTGGTGACGACGGTGATGTCGAAGCCGCGCACGCGATCGATCTTGTCCTGGTCGATCTCGTGGAAGACCGACTGCTCCTGCAGACCGAACGTGTAGTTGCCGGTGCCGTCGAACTGCTTCGGCGACAGGCCGCGGAAGTCGCGGATGCGGGGCAGCGCGAGCGACACGAGACGGTCCAGGAACTCCCAGGCGCGGTCTCCGCGCAGGGTGACGTGAGCGCCGATGGCCTGACCCTCGCGCAGCTTGAACTGTGCGATGGACTTGCGGGCCTTGGTCACCACGGGCTTCTGACCGGTGATCTTGGTCAAATCGTCGACGGCGCCATCGATCACCTTGCTGTCGCGAGCTGCCTCGCCGACACCGGTGTTCACGACGACCTTGACGATCCGGGGGATCTGGTTGACGTTGACGTAGCCGAATTCCTTCTGCAGGGAAGGCGCGATCTCGCTGCGGTACTTCTGCTTCAGGCGCGGCTGGATCTTGCCAGCCGGCGCGGCAGTGTTGGTGCTCATCAGAGGTCCTTGCCTGACTTCTTCGCGTAGCGCACCCGGACGGTGCGCTTCACGCCATCCTTCGTCTGCTCCTCGACACGGTGGCCGACACGGGTCGGCTTCTTGGTCGAGGGGTCGACGACGGCGACGTTGGAGATGTGGATGGGCGCCTCGAAGGTCTCGATGCCGCCCGTCTTGGTCCCGCGCTGGGTCTGGCCCACGCGGGTGTGCTTGGTGACGTAGTTCACGCCCTGGACGATGATGCGGTTCTGCTCGGCCAGGACCTCGAGGACCTTGCCCTGCTTGCCGCGGTCTCCGCCACGCTCGGGCTTGGCGCCCGTGATGACCTGAACCAGGTCACCCTTCTTGATCTTCGCCATGACTAAATGACCTCCGGGGCCAGCGAGACGATCTTCATGAACTTCTTGTCACGAAGTTCGCGGCCGACCGGTCCGAAGATACGGGTGCCGCGGGGCTCCCCGTCGTTCTTCAGGATGACGGCGGCGTTCTCGTCGAACTTGATGTACGAGCCGTCGGGACGGCGCGTTTCCTTCTTGGTGCGGACGATGACGGCCTTGACCACATCGCCCTTCTTGACGTTGCCGCCGGGGATCGCGTCCTTGACCGTTGCGACGATGGTGTCACCCAGTCCGGCGTAGCGGCGCTTCGAGCCGCCGAGCACACGGATGGTGAGCAGCTCTTTCGCGCCGGTGTTGTCGGCGACCTTGATGCGGGATTCCTGCTGAATCACTTGTTACTCCTTGGGTTCCAAGCAGGCCGAGGCCTACTTGGCCTTCTCGAGGATCTCGACCAGGCGCCAGCGCTTCGTGGCGCTGAGCGGACGGGTCTCGTTGATGACGACCAAGTCGCCGATGCCGGCGGCGTTCGCCTCGTCGTGGGCCTTGACCTTCGAGGTGCGACGGATGATCTTGCCGTAGAGCGGGTGCTTGACGCGGTCCTCGACCTCCACGACGATCGTCTTGTCCATCTTGTCGCTGACGACGTAACCGCGGCGGGCCTTGCGGTAGCCACGGGCTTCGGAGTCGCGAACGTCGCGCTCGGAGGACTCGTGACCCTTGACCTGCGCTTCGGCAGGCTCCACGGGCGCCGCGACCTCTGCCGCGGCAGCGGTCTTCTTGGGCGCGGCCTTCTTGGGGGCCGCGGGGGTTTTCGTGGGCTCAGCCATTACTCGGCCTCTTCCTTCACGGCCGCGTCGGCGGAGTCCGCCTTCTTGGCCTTCGTCTTCTTAGCCTTCGTCGCCGCCTCCACGGGAGCGGGAGTGGCACGGATGCCGAGCTCGCGCTCACGGATGACGGTGTAAAGCCGCGCAATGTCGCGCTTGACCGCACGGATGCGGCCGTGGCTGTCGAGCTGGCCGGTGGCCGACTGGAAGCGCAGGTTGAACAGCTCTTCCTTGGCCTTGCGCAGCTCCTCGACGAGGCGCTGGTCTTCGTACGTGTCGAGCTCGCTCGGAGCGAGCTGCTTGGTGCCGATCGCCATTACGCGTCGCCCTCCTCGCGCTTGATGATGCGTGCCTTCAGGGGCAGCTTGTGAATGGCACGGGTCAGTGCCTCGCGAGCGAGTTCCTCGCTCACACCGGCGACCTCGAAGAGGACGCGACCCGGCTTGACGTTCGCGACCCACCACTCGGGCGAACCCTTACCGGAACCCATGCGGGTTTCGGCCGGCTTCTTGGTGAGCGGACGGTCGGGGTAGATGTTGATCCACACCTTTCCGCCGCGCTTGATGTGACGCGTCATGGCGATACGAGCGGACTCGATCTGACGGTTGGTCACGTAAGCGGGCGTGATGGCCTGGATGCCGTACTCACCGAAGGACACCTTGGTGCCACCGGTCGCCTGACCGGAGCGGCCCGGGTGGTGCTGCTTGCGGAACTTGACCTTGCGGGGGATAAGCATCAGGCTGACGCTCCTTCTGCGACGGGGGCATCGTTGCGCGGGGCACGCCGACGGTCGCCGCCACGGTCGTCCCGACCACGGGGCGCCTTGGGTGCGTTGGCCTGCTCGCGAGCGAGTTCCTTGTTGGTGAGGTCGCCCTTGTAGATCCAGACCTTCACGCCGATGCGGCCGAAGGTGGTCTTGGCCTCGTAGAAGCCGTAGTCGATGTTCGCGCGCAGCGTGTGCAGGGGCACACGACCCTCGCGGTAGAACTCCGAACGGCTCATCTCGGCGCCGCCGAGGCGGCCGGAGACCTGGATGCGGACACCCTTGGCACCGGCACGCTGAGCACCCTGCAGGCCCTTGCGCATCGCGCGGCGGAACGCCACGCGAGCGGAGAGCTGCTCGGCGATGCCCTGCGCGACCAGCTGAGCGTCAGCCTCGGGGTTCTTGACCTCGAGGATGTTCAGCTGGATCTGCTTGCCGGTGAGCTTCTCGAGGTCGGTGCGGATGCGCTCGGCCTCGGCGCCGCGGCGGCCGATCACGATGCCCGGGCGGGCGGTGTGGATGTCGACGCGAACGCGATCACGCGTGCGCTCGATCTCGATGCTGCTGACGCCGGCCCGATCGAGGTTCGACTGCAGCAGCTTGCGGATCTTGATGTCCTCGGCCACGTAGTCGGCGTAGCGCTGTCCAGGCTTCGTCGAGTCGGAGAACCAGCGCGACACGTGGTCGGTGGTGATGCCGAGGCGGAAGCCGTACGGGTTTACCTTCTGGCCCATTACTTGCTCGCCTTCTTGGTCTTAGCCGGAGCAGCAGCCGTGTCGGCGACCTCCGGGGTAGAGAGCACGACCGTGATGTGGCTCGTGCGCTTCTTGATCTGGAACGCGCGACCCTGGGCGCGGGGCCGGAAACGCTTGAGCGTCGTCCCCTCGTCCACGTACGCGTTGGCCACGTACAGGTCCTGCTCGTCCAGGTATTCGGCATCCTTGTCGGCCTTGACCCGAGCGTTCGCGATCGCGGCTGCTACCAGCTTGGCGATCGGCTCGCTCGCGCTCTGCGGCGCGAACTTCAGGATGGCAAGTGCCTCCTGGGCCTGCTTGCCCTTGATGAGGGCGACGACACGACGAGCCTTCTGAGGGGTCACGCGGATGTGTCGCACACGTGCGATTGACTCCACCATTTCTCTACCTCCTCAGTCGCCTAGCGGCGACGGCCTTTCTTGTCGTCCTTCTCGTGCCCGCGGAAGGTGCGGGTGGGCGCGAATTCGCCCAGCTTGTGGCCGACCATGGTCTCGGTCACGAACACAGGGATGTGCTTGCGACCGTCGTGGACGGCAATCGTGTGGCCGAGCATGGCCGGCACGATCATCGACCGGCGTGACCAGGTCTTGATGACGTTCTTGGTTCCCGCTTCGTTCTGGACGACGACCTTGCGAAGCAGGTGCTCGTCGACGAAGGGGCCCTTCTTAAGACTGCGTGGCATCTTCCTCTACTCCTACTTGCGCTTCTTGCCGGCGTTGCGACGACGGACGATGTACTTGTCGCTTTCCTTGTTGGCGTGACGTGTGCGGCCCTCTTTCTGGCCCCACGGAGTCACGGGGTGACGTCCACCGGACGTCTTACCCTCACCACCACCATGCGGGTGGTCGACCGGGTTCATTGCCACACCGCGGACGGTCGGGCGGATGCCCTTCCAGCGGTTGCGGCCGGCCTTGCCCCAGTTGATGTTCGACTGCTCGGCGTTGCCGACCTCGCCGATGGTCGCGCGGCAGCGCGCATCGACGTTGCGGATCTCGCCGGAGGGCAGACGCAGCTGGGCGTACGGGCCGTCCTTGGCGACCAGACGCACTCCGACGCCGGCCGAGCGTGCCATCTTCGCGCCGCCGCCGGGGCGGAGCTCGATGGCGTGGATGACCGTACCGGTCGGGATGTTGCGCAGCGGCAGGTTGTTGCCGGGCTTGATGTCCGCGGACGGACCCGACTCGACCACGTCGCCCTGCGACAGCTTGTTCGGCGCGATGATGTACCGCTTCTCGCCGTCCGCGTAGTGCAGCAGCGCGATGCGGGCGGTGCGGTTCGGGTCGTACTCGATGTGAGCGACCTTCGCGTCGATGCCGTCCTTGTCGTTGCGACGGAAGTCGATCACGCGGTACTGGCGCTTGTGGCCACCGCCGATGTGGCGGGTGGTGATGCGGCCCTGGTTGTTGCGGCCACCGGTCTTGGACAGCGGGCGGAGGAGGGACTTCTCGGGCGTCGATCGGGTGATCTCAGCGAAGTCCGCCACCGACGAGCCGCGGCGACCGGGGGTCGTGGGCTTGTACTTGCGAATTGCCATGGTTATGTGTCCTTCGTCCCGACCGTCAGCCGACTGCCGTGAAGATGTCGATGGTTCCCGACTTGAGCGTGACGATCGCGCGCTTGGTGTCCTTGCGCTTGCCGGCGCCGAAGCGGGTGCGGCGGACCTTGCCGACGCGGTTGATCGTGTTCACCGCGGCGACCTTGACGCCGAAGATCTTCTCGATGGCGAGCTTGATCTCCGTCTTGGTCGCACGGGGGTCCACGAGGAACGTGTACTTGCCCTCGTCGATGAGCCCGTAGCTCTTCTCCGACACGACCGGCTTGAGGATGATGTCGCGCGGGTCCTTGTTCAGGGACGTCTGCAGGTCGGTCATGCCGAGACCTCCTCGGTCGCGGGAGCCTTCGCCGCGATGAACGCGTCGTAGGCAGCCTTGGTGAAGACGATGTCGTCGGAGACGAGCACGTCGTAGGCGTTGAGCTGGTCGACCGGCAGCACGTGGACGTACGCGAGGTTGCGGACGCTCTTGACGGTGATCTCGTCGTTGCGGTCGATCACGACGAGGACGCGCTTGGTCTGCGCGACCTCGGCCAGGTACGCGGCAGCGGCCTTGGTCGAGGGCGCGCCCTCGATGCCGAAGGACTCGATGACGTGCAGACGCTCCCCGCGGGCACGATCGCTGAGCGCACCCAGGAGGGCGGCGGCGATCATCTTCTTGGGGGTGCGCTGCGAGTAGTCGCGCGGCTTGGGTCCGTGGACGACGCCACCACCGGTCATGTGCGGCGCGCGGATCGAGCCCTGACGGGCGTTACCGGTGCCCTTCTGCTTGAACGGCTTGCGACCGGCACCGGAGACCTCACCGCGACGCTTGGTCGAGTGGGTGCCCTGGCGAGCCGCCGCACGCTGTGCGACGACGACCTGGTGGATCAGCGGGATGTTGGTCTTGACGTCGAAGAGCGCGGCGGGCAGCTCGACCGAGCCGGCCTTCTTGCCGTCGGCGCTTCGCACGTCGAGCGCGAGATTCTGGTCAGCCATGGTCTCAGCCCTTCACTGCGTTGCGGACGTAGACGATGCGGCCGCGCGCGCCGGGGACGGCGCCCTTGACGAGCAGCAGACCCTTCTCGGCGTCGACGGCGTGCACCGTGAGGTTCAGGACGGTCACGCGCTCGCCACCCATACGGCCGGCCATGCGCATGCCCTTGAAGACGCGGCTCGGGGTCGACGATGCGCCGATCGAGCCGGGCTTGCGGTGGTTGCGGTGCGAACCGTGCGATGCCGAGACGCCCTTGAAGTTGTGACGCTTCATGACACCGGCGAAGCCCTTGCCCTTGCTGGTGCCGACGACGTCGACCAGCTGGCCGGCCTCGAACGTGCCGTCAGCGGTGATCTCCTGTCCGAGCGTGTAGTCGCCGGCGTCGGCGGTACGCACCTCGGTCAGGTGACGGCGCGGCGTGACGCCGGCAGCCTCGAAGTGGGCGGTCTGCGGCTGGTTGACCTTGCGCGGGTCGATCTGGCCGTAGGCGATCTGGATCGCGTTGTAGCCGTCACGCTCGGGGGTGCGAACCTGGGTGACCACGTTCGGGGCGAGCTCGATGACGGTGACGGGAATGAGCTTGCCATTCTCGTTCCACACCTGGGTCATGCCGAGCTTGGTGCCCAGCATCCCCTTGGAAATCTTTGAGTTGATGTCTGCCATGGCGAGTCCTAGAGCTTGATCTCGATGTTGACGTCAGCCGGCAGGTCAAGGCGCATCAGCGAGTCGACGGCCTTGGGCGTCGGGTCGATGATGTCGATCAGACGCTTGTGGGTGCGCATCTCGAAGTGCTCGCGGCTGTCCTTGTACTTGTGCGGCGACCGGATGACCGCGATGACGTTCTTCTCGGTCGGAAGGGGCACGGGGCCCACGACGGTCGCGCCAGCACGGGTCACGGTGTCGACGATCTTGCGGGCCGACGAATCGAGGCCGGCGTGGTCGTACGACTTCAGGCGAATGCGGATCTTCTGTCCCGCCATTGTCTGCTCTCTCTCTTTCCGCGTCTTACGTTCCCGGGATCCGGGCCGCATTGGACGCACGGGGACGTGGGATGGGTCATCCCTCGTCCTTGGCACTTCGCTCACCGCGTTTCCGCGGTAAGGCTGCACCACTGTTCTGCTGTCAAACCGGAGGCTTTCGTCCCCGGCTCCCCCACCGGCGCTGCGCACGCGAGGCACGCCCCGTTGCCGGGATGCTGGTGTTGGAAGTGTTGCTCTGCTGCCTGCGGCCTAGGACCCTGCGCGTGTGCGCCGCCTATGCACTGCCCTGGCAGTGATCCGGGGCACGCGAACGGCCGCCGGAATGTGGAACCTCACTATTCTACGTGCAGCCCGGGCGTGTCGCAAACTCGGGCGTGTCGCGCGGTGTGTCGCGCTCCCGCGCGCCGCCGAGAGTGCCTGTCGCGGCTGCCGAGAGTGCCTGTTGCGGCTGCCGAGAGTGCCTGTTGCGGCTGCCGAGAGTGCCTGCCGCTGCTGCCGAGAGTGCATGCCCGCCGGCCGAGAGTGCATGCCCCCGCTCGCGAGAGTGCACCTCCCCGCTACGGACGGTACCCGCGTGGCCAGCCCTGTTCGGTGAGGGCGGATAGGAACGCCGCGCAATCGTCGAGCTGCGGCATCCCCCAGTTCATGCCGGTCCACCCGGTCGCGTTCTCGATCGCCGCGCGTCGCGCAAGCTGGTCGCGCACGACCTGCGCGGGAGTGCGACCGCGGGTGAACTCCGGGTTCACCAGCTTGACCGCGCCGTCGAACTCCCCGAACCGGCGCAGACGCGGCCACGCGAAGTCGAGGTACGCCCAGCCGAGGTCGGTCATGACCTGGCGCTGCAAGTCGGGCGCCGGCATCCCGAGCTCCCACATGCGGTAGCGGCTGACGCTCTCGCCCGGCAGCTGCGCCCGTCCGTCGGCAAGTTCGGCCAGCAGCCGCGCGCGCCGGATGCCGCGCGCTCCGGGATTCGCGAAGATGCGGCGCCACACCAGGGCGCGGAAGCCATCGCTCGCAGCCGCATCGATCGTGTGCGCAGCGTCGTCCCAGGCGACGCGACGCAGCGCCGCATCGAACGCGGCGAGCCCGCCCTCGGGAGGGAGCGTGCGGATGACGTCGTACACGGTGCGGTCCAGGACCGTGACCAGGAGGCCGTCGAGCATCACGACGTCATCGTCGGGCAGCGGGATGCTGTGACGCACGACGTCCCCGCGGGACTTGGGCGGGTTCTCGCCGGGCTCGATGACGTGCGCGCGGGTGTCGCGGCTGCCGAAGACGGGGACGTGCCAGAGCGCCGCGGCCGTGAGGTGCGAGTACACCGGTGGCCGCCGCGCACTGGCCGCCACCGCGTGCGCGCGCAGCCGCTGGCGGCCGTCCACGTGCTGCGCCGCCCATTCCTCGGCGTTCACATGGATGCCGCGGCGCAGCCGCGTGAATCCCAGAATTGGCGCGGGGTCGCGCTGCGTCGACCTGACGAGAGCGTCGTCGAAGGATTCCATCCGTCCAGGGTGAATGCGACGGTCTCCGAACGGTGTCGGCGCGGGGCCATCGCGGCATAGCCTGCGGATCGCGGCGGCTGGGGAGGAATGGACGCCCGGCCGGGGACCATGCACCCTCGGCAGCGCGGACACGCACCCTCGGCAGCGGGGACACGCACCCACGGCAGCGGGGACACGCACCCACGGCAGCGGGGACACGCGCCCTCGCCAGCGGGGACATGCACCCTCGGCGGCGGGGCCCTCAGGGCGGCTACCTGTCGTTGCCGACGGGTTTGTCGACTTTCTCGCGGACGCTGTCGACGTGCGTGTCGACGCTGTCCGGGGCGACCTTCTTGACGAAGCCCGCCGCGGCGTTCAGCGCGTTGTCGCTGATCTCCTCCGACTTGTCGGACTTGAGCGCCGCTTCGATCTTGTCCTTGTTCCCCTCGAGGAACTTCTTGCCCTGGTTCACCACGTCGTCGATACCCACGTGCCACTCCGTCGCCGCCCGGCTGGGCGCTCTTGCACCATCCACAAGTCCACGGGCTCAGGCCCGCGAGCGACGCCGCCTGACCAGCAGGATCAGCAGCCCGCTCAGCAGCGCCGCGGCACCGAGCCCGGCCAGTTCGGTCGGCAGGGCTGCCCCAGTGGCCGGCAGCCCGGGGCGGTGCGCGGGAGCCGGGGGCGGTGTCACGGGCGGCACGGCGCAGCCGGTGTCGGACGAGACGCCGCCCGGGTGCGTGACGGTCGCCGTGTTGAAGAACCCGCCGCCCTCATCGGTGCACACGAGCGCGCTGGGCGGCAGCGGACTCTGCGCGGACGCGGCATCCACCCGATAGGTGTACGTGTCCACGGCCCCGGCCCCGATCTCCACGTCGGCGACGTTGGGGGATCCGACCCAGCCCTGCGCGATGATCGTGAACGCGGTGTCGAACTCTGGTGCGTCCGTGAGGGTGTAGGTCGTCGGCACCAGCCCGGTGTTGGTGACGGTCACCACGTACTCGATGCGCCACCGCCCCGCGCCGAGCTCGGTCACGGTGCCGTCGGACTTCTCGATCTCCACCGGCGCCACGACCAGTTCGCTGCACTCCTCATCAGTCGCCTCGAACGCCCCGTTGTCGACGCGCACCAGGTTCCACACGCCACCGCCCTCTTCGGGCGAGTCGCTGCAGATCAGGTCGTCAGGGTCGGCGCCGGCGACGCTGACCTGGCCGGTGACGATGTACGTGTGGGTGGCTCCGTCGGGTAGCAGGCCGGTCGCCGCCTCGGGCTGCTCCGCGCCGTCCCAGCCCGCCGTGAGCGTGCCGGTGCCGGCGCCGGCGGGTTCCACCGCGGGGCCTTCCACGCTCCACGGCGCCAGCAGCGTCACGCCGGTCGGCAACGGCTGCGGCCGGTCCTCCAGGGTGTAGGCGACCGTGACACCGCTGCTGTTGGACACGGCGACCTCGTACGACACGATCCAGGCACCGCCGCCGAGCGGGGTCGGCGACTGCGCCGTCTTGGTCACCGAGGGTCCGCCGGGCTCGGCGCAGCCGTCGTCGGCGTCGCTGCCGCCGGGGAAGACCACTTCCACGGTGTTGAAGAAGGCGCCGCCTTCGCCGGGCTCGCACACCAGCGACGGATCGCCGGCCTCCGGGTCGATGGATGCGACGATGCGGTAGGTGTACTCGGCCGTGCCGCCTGCCGCCAGAGGACTGTTCGGCACGGGCGCCGCACCGACCCACGTTCCGGAGACGAGGTCGATGCCGCTGCCCAGGTCGGGGACGTCGGTGAGGGTGTACACGGTCGCCACGGTGGCGCTGGTGTTGGCCACGGTCACGACGTAGTCGATCTGCCAGTCGCCGTCGGGCAGCTGCTGCGCGGATCCGTCGGTCTTGTCCACGGTGACGCCGGCGAGCTGCACCGTCACGCAGCCCTCGGCATTCACCACGATGTCGCCGGAGGTGACGCCCGCCGTGTTGATGATGCCGCCGCCCGCCGCGCACTCACCGGGTGCCACGGCCTCGACCGTCGGGATCAGCACCCCGCTCACGGTGTATGACAGGGATGCCGCGGGCTGCAGCGCCCCCGTCCAGATGTCCGCGGTCTCGCCCGGCTCTGCGGTGGTCGCGGTCGGGGCGGGCGCGTCCCCGACGGCCGCGATCGTCCACGCTCCCCCGTCGAGCACCCAGCCCTCGGGCACGTCCGGCAGGGTGTCGGTCAGCGCCGCCTGCAGCGCCACGGTGCCCGGGTTGCTCACGGTGAGTGTGTAGGACACGTTCCACGAGGCGTCGGGGTTCTGCGTTGCCGGGTCCGCACCGGTCTTCACCAGCGCGGGGAAGGCGGGTTCGGCGCAGTCGAACACGGTCTGGTCGTCCTCATCGGTCGCCGACAGCGTCGCGCCGTTGAGGAACCCGCCCGCGGTGGGCACGCCCGGTGCGGTGTCGCACCGCCACGTCTCGCCGTCCTGCGTGCCGTCGGCGATGGAGGCCGTCACGGTCACGGTGTAGGTGTGCGTCGCGGGCGCCGCCGGATCACCTGATGTCGGCAGGGACGCCCCGGTGGCCAACGTGGCAGTGCCGGCGGGGAGGGTGAAGGTGCCGGATGTGCCATCCGGGCCCGTCCAGCTCGCCGCGGTCGGGGTGATCCCGTCGCCATACTGCAGGAGGTCGGAGAGGCTGTAGATGAATGTCGAGGTGTCGGAGTTGTTCGTCACCACGATGTCGTACGCGATGCTCCACGTGCCGTCGGCGTTCTGCACCGGCGAGCCCGCCGAGACCTGCTTGTCGATGGTGCCTTCGGCACGAATCGCCGTGTTCGTGATCTCGCAGGTGACATCGCCGCCGAGCTCGAGCCGGACCACGCCCTCCGCGACGAGCGGGTAGGTGGCGCCGGTGGCGGTGTCCGCGCAGGCCCAGTCGCCGGCTGTGTAGCCGGACGGACCGAAGGTCTCGGACAGGGTGTAGTCGACGTCTGCGGCGGCCGGCCCGAACAGCACGGCCCTGGTCGCACTCGTCCGCGTCCCGGTTCCGGACAGTCGCGGATCGGTCTCACCCGCCACAGCATTGAGCGTCCACAGGTCCGCGGTGGCGGTGCCGACGCCGTCCCGATTGTCGACGTTCTTCACGAGCCGCAGGATGGGGGCGATCGACGCGTTGGTGAACGTGCAGGTGACGGCTTGACCGTTGGCGACGGTCACGGTGGGCGCCTCGAGGGTGACGTCGCCGGTGCTGCAGGACAGGTCCGTCCATTCGTAGTTCGCCAGCTGGTCCACCTCGGCCAGCGTGTAGCTGCCGGCCGGGACGTCCTGGGTCTGCGCGTGGTCGAAGACGATGGCGTCGCCGGTCTGCGGCTGCGCGGTGAGCCGTTGGTTCCAGTCGGTGGGCACGGCGCTGCCACCCAGGGTGTTGTCGACCTCCTTGAGGAGGGTGAGCGACCCGGGCAGGTCGGTGTTGCCGAACGTGCACGTGACGTCCTCGGCGAGGCCGAGGGTGAGCGTCGGCGCATCGGGCGAGACGGTGGCGCCGTTGTCGCAGGTGAGCGTGGTCCACTCGTAGCCGCCGGGGCCGCCGGATTCGGCGAGCGTGTACTCGACGCCCGCGCGGACGGTCACCCCGGTGACGGCGGGGGTTCCGGTGACGCCGCTGAGGTCGGGACCGCCCGGTGTCGCCGCGGACAGGGTCCACTCGGTCGGCTCCGCGGTGCCGCCGCTCGCGTTGGTGACCGTCTTGACCAGGGTCAGCGTGGGCGCGACGTCCTCGTTGGTGAAGGTGCAGACCACCGCGCCGCCGTTGGGCACCGTGACGGTGGGTACGGACAGGGTGGTGTCGCCGGTGCCGCAGGACAGGGCCGTCCACTCGTAGCCCTCGGGCCCGCCGACCTCATCCAGGGTGTATTCGCCGGCGGACACCTGCTGCGAGACGTCGTGGTCGAACGGGATCGCCGCGCCGCCGGCGGGCTGGGCGGTCAGAGCCTGGTTCCAGTCGGTCGGCTCGGCCGTACCGCCCGCGTCGTTGAGGACCTGCTTGAGCAGGGTGAGGGTGCCGGGCACATCGCTGTTGACGAAGGTGCAGGTGACATCCTCGTCCAGGGCCAGGGTGAGCGTCGGGTCCGCCACTGAAGCTGCCGAGCCGTTGTCGCACGAGAGGGACTCCCAGTCGTATCCGGCCGGACCGTCGCCCTCGCTGAGGGTGTATTCGGTGTTCGCCGGGACGGTGACCGAGGTGACGGCATCCGACCCCGTCGCACCGGACAGGTCCGGGCCTCCGGGAGTGGTCGCCGCGAGCGTCCAGTCGGTCGGAGCCGCGGCGCCGCCGGCGTCATTGACGACGGACTTCACGAGCGTGAGCGTGGGGGCGGTGTCGTCGTTGACGAAGGTGCAGGTGACGTTCTCGCCGTTGGGCACCGTCACCGTCGGCTCGTCCAGAGACGTCTCGTCCGTCGTGCAGGAGAGGTCCGTCCCGGTGTAGCCGGGGACCTGGTCGATCTCGGCGAGCGTGTAGGTGCCCCCGGGCACCGCGATGGTCTCGTTGTGGTCGAAGGCCAGGGTCTCGCCGGCGCTCGGCTGGGCCGTGAGGCCCTGGTCCCAGTCCTCGGAAGCGGCGGTACCGCCGTCGTCGTTGACCACCTGCTTGACCATGGTCAGACTGCCGGCCAGATCTGTGTTGCCGAAGGTGCAGGTGACGTCCTCAGCCAGGCCCAGGGTCAGGCTCGGATTCTCCGGCGAGATGTCCGCGCCGTTGTCGCAGGACAGCAGGACCCAGTCGTACCCGGAGGGTCCGCCCGTCTCGGCGAGGGTGTAGGTCGCTCCCGCCGTCACGGCGACGCCCGTGACGGCAGGCGTGCCGGTGACTCCGGAGAGGTTCGGTCCGACGGCCGAGGTGGCAGAGAGCGTCCAGTCCGTTGGCTCTGCGGTGCCGCCCCGCTCGTTGGTGACGGTCTTGACGAGCGTGAGAGTGGGCGCGACGTCGTTGTTGACGAACGTGCACGTGACGACCTCCCCCACCGCGAGCGTGAGTGTGGGGCTCGAGGGAGATGCGCTCGCGCCGTTGTCGCACGTGAGCGACTCCCAGGTGTACCCGCCGGGTCCGGTCTCGGCGAGCGTGTATGCGACGCCGCCGGTCACGGCCACGTCGGTCACCTCGGGTGTGCCGGTGACGCCGGACAGACCAGGCTCACCGGGGCTCGTCGCCGAGAGCGTCCACTCTCCGGCATCGGCGGTGCCGCCGTTATCCCTGGTCACCGTCTTGACGAGCGTCAACCGGGGTGCCACGTCGACGTTGACGAAGCGGTACGTACTGGTCCCCAACGCAGGCACGCTGACAGCAGGATCCACCGACACCCACGCGCCGTCCACCAGTTGTTCGAGCGCGAACGGGCGGTATCCCGGCCCACCGCCGGCCTCCGTGAGGGTGTAGGTCTGATCTGGCCTCACCGAGAATGTGTTGGCGGTGGTCGCACTCGGCGCCCCCGTGACGGTGGTCGGGATGAGCCCGAACTCGGTTTGCCCGGGATCGGCGGTCAGTTCCCACTCGTCGGCGTCGAGGGTTCCGCCCTCGTCGTTGACCACTTGCTTGAGCAGCGCGATCGTGGCCGTCTGGTTGGTCGCCGTACAGGTGACCTGCTGGCCCAGCGACAGTGTCACCCCGCCGTCGCTGCCGTCGTAATCGCTTCCCGCCGCAACGCAGTCCCAGCTGCCGGTGGCCCCCTCGATCAGCGTTGCGCCCTCCTCGACGGTCTGCACGTAGGTGCCGGGGCCGGTCTCGGTGAGCAGGTACCGCACGCCGGGTGTCACCGGGGCGGACGTCCCGCTGACACCGGTCGGGCCGGGCAGACCCGTGCCCCCGATCGGTGATGCGGTGAGTGTGAACTCGTCGGGAGTCGCGTCGCCGTTGGCGACCGACTTGACCAGGGTCAGGGTGCTCACGCAGGTGACGGTGTTGGTGACGGTCACGACGTTGGGGTCATCGGCGGTGATCTCGTACTCACCCGCACCGGTGGAGGTGTTTGCGCAGCCGGATGGAAGGTCGGTCACCTCTTCGGTGATCGCGACGGTGTCGCCGACGGTGTACTGCGGGTAGGTGGTGCCGAAGTTTCTGGGATCCCCGTCGAGGAACAGATCAGCGGTGCCCACCGGCTGCGCCCCGTCGTCGTAGGGCACGCCGTCGACGATCCACTGCTTGTCCACACGCAGCGAGACCGTCGGATCCGGCGCCTGGTTGTAGACGGTGCACGTGACGACACCGCCCTGTTGCGCGGTGGTCGTGAAGCCGAGCGCTCCGCTGTCGGTGACCGGCACCGCGGCGCCGGTGTTGTCCTGACACGAGGCGTTGGCATCCCCCTGAGGAACCAGCTCGTATCCTTCCTGCAGCGTCTCAGTGACGGTCACGGGCGCAGTGCCGCCCACCTCGATCCCCCGGGCAGCGAAGCTGACCGCGCCGGTGTCGTTCGTCTGAGCGGATGCCGGGTCGATGGTGACGCCCGGTGCGTCGGTGGTCGCGTCGAAGTTCCACCCGGCGGACGGGGCCGCGTCGGCGATCTCGCCCTCGGCCGGAATCACCAGCTTGGTGACGTTGACCGTTCCGGCGCATTCGCCGAGTGCGCGCTGGACCAGGAATTCCTGGAGTTGCTGATAATCCTCGACCAGGAAGTAGTCCTGGCCGGAAGTTGGACCGGAGATCGCCTGAAGATTCTGCACTTCTCCGGCTGAGGCAGGCCCGATGCCAACCCCGACCACGGTCGTGCCCCGTTCGATCTTGAGCGTGTTGGCCGAGAAGACGGCGTTCTCCATCTCGACGAAGCGCGTGCGGTTGCCGGGTCCGGCGGGAGCGTCTCCGCTGCCGGTTCCGGGAGGACCGTAGTAGGTCGGGCTGCCGTCGGTGAGCACCAGCAGTACGTCGAGCGTGTCAGCGCCGCTGGCCTGTGAGACCTGCCACAGCCCTTGATCCCAGTTCGTGCCCTGCTCCCACCCGCCGGTGTTGACCACCGTCAGCGCGGTCACCTTGTCGCGCACGGTCGCGGCGCCGGCGGGGGTGGACACAGGGGTGAGGGCCAGGTTGGTGTTCGCGGCACCGACCGCCGGCGCGCTGCCCGCGAATGTCCATACGCCGATGGAGGACGGCGTCCCCTCCAGGACGTCGACGAACCCGGCGGCCGCATTGCGCAGGTCCTGCTGCGAACTCGCCAGGGAGTTGGACAGGTCCACCAGCAGCCCCACGCGCAATCCGCACGTCTGCGCCAGCGACGGGTTGATCGCGGCGTTCGCCCACTGGCTGCCGCGCGCCTGGAGGTTCGTGCTGCCGCCTGTCTGCTGCGGGTAGTTCACCGTCTCGCCCGCGGGGACCACGGCCGTGCGCAGGCGATAGGGCTGCGCAGACACATTGGTTGACGTTCCCACGTCGAAGCTCTCGATGATGCGGTACCCCGGCGCCGGGGCCGTCTCGATGACCCAGTACTGCGCGCCGGAGGGCACCGGGACATCGCACTGGCCGCTCGCGTCGGTCACGCAGGTGCCGACGAGGTTCGCCGGCGCTGTGTCGGGCGCCGTGTCGGTGCCGCCGCTGTACACGGAGAACGTCGCCCCGGCGAGGGGACCGACGCTCTGCGGGCCGGTGCGCTCGCCGCCCTTGCTCAGGGTGAGGGTGCCGGGGGCCGTATATGTGTGCGTGAAGGTGCACGAGGCCACCAGGGAGGAGTTCGTGGTGCCGATGTACCGCAGAAGCGCCGTTGCGGCGGTGAACTCCAGACGCGTCCCCCCGCTGGTGTCGTTGAGGACGCAGCTGACGGTCGTGGTGTAGTCATCGGTGACTCCGGGCGTGCCGGTCGCTTCGAGCGTGTAGGTGCCGGGCTTGGGAACGCGGCGCGACTGACCGCTGGCGAAGTCGTACCAGTCGTCGGAACCGACGACGGTGGCTCGCAGCGCCCAGTCGCTGGGCGTCGCCGGTCCGCCCTGCACCACGTTGGTGATGCTCAGGGTGCCGCAGGGTCCGTTTCCGCCCACGCAGTCCTGGACGTTCGCGAAGGGCGTGATGATGCCGGGATCCTCAGTGGCGGCATCGGTGTCGTCCGTGGGCGCCTCGGGATCGACCGGGGCTTCGGGTGTGACCGGCTCGGCGGGATCGACCGAGGCGGTGGGTTCCGGAACCGGATCCTGCGGCTGCGGTGTGTCCACCGCAGGATCCGGCGGTGCGGGGGGATCGGCCGGCGGTGCGGCCGGATCGGTGGTCGGCGCCACGTCGGGGGCCGGCGCGCCGGGCTCAGCGGCGGCGTCGCTGGGCGGCGCGGCGGGCGCCGTGGCCCCAGCCGCCGGCGGAAGGGGTGCGGCACCGGCGGTGGCGGTTCCCGAGAACATCAGCCCCACGACCAGCAGCGCGGTGAGTCCCGCGGACGATCCCCGCCGGGCTGCCTCCAAGCGCCCGGCGGGAAACCTGCCCGGCCGTGTCATGACGTCACTTCACTTGCGCGTGCGCAGCTCATATCCACACCTTCGTCACGTACGATCCACGTCCGGACACCGCCCGAACCGTGCGTTCGTCCGCAGGTGTGGTCCCTCCCCGGACCCTGCAGCGTGCGCTGTGCTCAAGCTATTTCGCGGTACGGGCAGCGAGAAGGGCCCTAGGTCCCGTGAGTCGGGGTCACCGTCGCGCTCTCTCGCGCTCCGTCTGCACCACCGTGGAGACGCACGAAACCCCCCGGATTGCTCCGGGGGGTTTCGTGACGTGCGACGAAGGTTACTTCAGGATCTTCGTGACCGTGCCGGCGCCGACGGTGCGGCCACCCTCACGGATCGCGTAGCCGAGGCCCTCTTCCATGGCGATGGGCTGAATCAGCTCGACCGTCATGTCGGTGGTGTCGCCGGGCATGACCATCTCGGTGCCCTCGGGCAGCGTGATGACGCCGGTGACGTCGGTGGTGCGGAAGTAGAACTGCGGGCGGTAGTTCGTGAAGAACGGGTTGTGACGGCCGCCCTCCTCCTTGGACAGGATGTACGCCGTGCCCTCGAAGTTGGTGTGCGGGGTGACCGAACCGGGCTTGACGACGACCTGGCCGCGCTCGACATCGTCGCGCTTGGTGCCACGAAGAAGCAGACCACAGTTCTCGCCGGCCCACGCCTCGTCGAGCTGCTTGTGGAACATCTCGATACCGGTGACGATCGTCTTCTGCGTCGGGCGCAGACCCACGATCTCGACCTCGGAGTTGATCGCGAGCGTGCCGCGCTCGGCGCGACCCGTCACAACCGTGCCACGGCCGGTGATGGTGAAGACGTCCTCGATGGGCATCAGGAACGGCTTGTCCTTGTCACGCACCGGGTCGGGGATGGAGGCGTCGACGGCTTCCATGAGCTCGACGATCTTCTCGGTCCACTCGGGGTCACCCTCGAGGGCCTTCAGACCCGAAACGCGGACCACGGGGGCGTTGTCGCCGTCGAAGTCCTGGCTCGAGAGCAGCTCGCGGACCTCGAGCTCGACGAGCTCAAGGATCTCTTCGTCATCGACCATGTCGGACTTGTTCAGAGCGACGAGCAGGTACGGCACGCCGACCTGCTTGGCCAGCAGCACGTGCTCGCGGGTCTGCGCCATCGGGCCGTCGGTCGCCGCGACCACGAGGATCGCGCCGTCCATCTGAGCGGCACCGGTGATCATGTTCTTGATGTAGTCAGCGTGACCCGGGGCGTCGACGTGCGCGTAGTGGCGCTTCGGCGTCTCGTACTCGACGTGCGAGATGTTGATCGTGATGCCGCGCTGACGCTCCTCGGGAGCAGAGTCAATGGACGCGAAGTCACGCTGCACGTTGGTGGCCGACGGGTACTTGTCGGCGAGCACCTTCGAGATCGCTGCGGTGAGCGTGGTCTTGCCGTGGTCGACGTGACCGATCGTTCCGATGTTCACGTGCGGCTTGGTCCGCTCGAACTTGGCCTTAGCCACTAGGTCCTCCTCAGGACGGTCATGTAGAGGGTCCGGGCGCTGGTTTGCGACCGGTGCTCTACGGGGATTGCTTCCTACATTAGTAGAGACGTAGGGGGTGAAACTGTGTATCTCGCTACAGCGGCGACGCCGCGAATCGAGACACGTTGATCGATATGCAGTTGTGGTGCGGATGCCGGGAACGTGCGTCCCCGGCATCCTGAGGGCTATTCGCCCTTGTTCTTCTGGACGATCTCTTCGGCGACGGCCTTGGGGACCTCGGCGTAGCTGTCGAACTCCATCGAGTAGACCGCGCGACCCGAGGTCTTCGAGCGCAGGTCACCGATGTAGCCGAACATCTCGGACAGCGGCACCAGAGCCCGGACGACCTTGACGCCCTGAGCGTCCTCCATCGACTGGATCTGACCGCGACGCGAGTTCAGGTCGCCGATGACGTCGCCCATGTACTCCTCGGGGGTACGCACCTCGACACCCATGATGGGCTCGAGGATCACGGGGTGCGCCTTGCGGGCAGCCTCCTTGAAGCCCATCGATCCGGCGATCTTGAACGCCATCTCGGACGAGTCGACGTCGTGCGCCGCGCCGTCGAGCAGGATCGCCTTGACACCGACCATCGGGTAGCCCGCGAGGACTCCGACGTTCATGGCGTCCTGGAAGCCCTGGTTGATCGAGGGGATGTACTCGCGCGGGATGCGCCCACCGGTGACCTTGTTGTCGAACTCGTAGGTCTCCTCGGCAGCCAGATCGAGCGGCTCGAGCGCGAACTGGATCTTCGCGAACTGGCCGGATCCACCGGTCTGCTTCTTGTGGGTGTAGTCGTGACGCTCGACGGCCTTCTTGATCGTCTCGCGGTATGCGACCTGGGGCTTGCCGACGTTCGCCTCGACGCGGAATTCGCGCTTCATGCGGTCGACCAGGATGTCCAGGTGCAGCTCGCCCATGCCCTTGATGACGGTCTGACCGGTGTCGGAGTTCTGCTCGACGCGGAACGTCGGGTCCTCCTCCGCGAGCTTCTGGATCGCGAGACCCAGCTTCTCCTGGTCGGCCTTGGTCTTGGGCTCGATCGCGACCTCGATGACCGGCTCGGGGAACGTCATCGACTCCAGCACGACCTGGTGCTGCGAATCGGAGAGCGTGTCGCCCGTGGTGGTGTCCTTCAGACCGATGACGGCGTAGATGTGCCCGGCGGTGACGGAGTCGACCGGGTTCTCCTTGTTCGCGTACATCTGGAAGATCTTCCCGATGCGCTCCTTCTTGGACTTCGTCGAGTTGACGATCTGTCCACCCGAGTCCAGGTGACCGGAGTACACGCGGATGTAGGTGAGACGCCCGAAGAAGGGGTGCGTCACGATCTTGAACGCGAGAGCCGTGAAGGGCTCGTCGCGGTCGGCGTGGCGCTCGATGACGATCTCTTCGTTCTTGGGGTCGTGCGCCTCGATGGCGGGCACGTCCAGCGGCGACGGGAGGTAGTCCACGACCGCGTCGAGCATCGGCTGCACGCCGCGGTTCTTGAACGCCGAGCCGCAGAGCACGGGGTAGATCTCGGAGTTGACGGTCAGCTTGCGGATTGCAGCCTTGATCTCGGGAACTGTGAGCGGTTCGCCACCGAAGTGCTTCTCGAGAAGCTCTTCGTCGGTCTCGGCGACCGTCTCGAGCAGCTCTTCGCGATACTTGGCGACGATCTCGGCCATGTCGGCCGGGATCTCGCGGACGTCGTACTTGGCACCCATGGTGACATCGCCCTTGGCGTCGCCGGCCCAGACCAGCGCACGCATCTCGACCAGGTCCACGACGCCGATGAAGTCGTTCTCAGCGCCGATCGGCAGCTGGATGACCAGCGGGCGGGCCTTGAGCTTGTTGACGATGGTGTCGACCGTGAAGTAGAAGTCGGCGCCCAGCTTGTCCATCTTGTTGACGAAGCAGATGCGCGGCACGTCGTACTTGTCGGCCTGACGCCACACCGTCTCGGACTGGGGCTCGACGCCCTCCTTGCCGTCGAAGACGGCGACGGCGCCGTCGAGGACGCGGAGCGAGCGCTCCACCTCGACGGTGAAGTCGACGTGACCGGGCGTGTCGATGATGTTGATCTGGTTCTTGTCCCAGAAGCAGGTGACGGCGGCGGAGGTGATCGTGATGCCACGCTCCTGCTCCTGCTCCATCCAGTCGGTCGTCGAGGCGCCGTCGTGGGTCTCGCCGATCTTGTGGTTGGTTCCCGTGTAGAACAGGATGCGCTCGGTCGTCGTCGTCTTGCCGGCATCGATGTGCGCCATGATGCCGATGTTGCGGACCTTCGTCAGGTCGGTGAGCACGTCTTGTGCCACGGGTGATTCCTTACTTGTGGTGTGTGAATGTCGCGAGGTGTCGGGGGGGGGGGGGGGGGCCCCCCCCCCCCCCCCCCCCGGGGGGGCCCCCGGGGGTGGGCCGAGCGGGCGGGGTAGCCGCGCCC
>NZ_JANJFE010000008.1:0-35689 GCF_024623505.1 Microbacterium sp. zg.B48 | reverse complement strand
GGGGGGGGGGTGGGGGGGGGGGTGGGGGGGGGGGGGGGGGGGGGGGGGGGGGGGGGGGGGCGGGGGGCCCCCCCCCCCCCCCCCGACTCCAGCTGGTGCTTACCAGCGGTAGTGCGCGAAGGCGCGGTTCGACTCGGCCATCTTGTGGGTGTCTTCGCGGCGCTTGACCGCGGCACCCAGGCCGTTCGAGGCGTCCAGGATCTCGTTCTGGAGACGCTCGGTCATCGTCTTCTCACGACGACCCTTGGCGTAGCTGACGAGCCAGCGCAGCGCGAGCGTGTTGGCGCGGTGAGGCTTGACCTCGACCGGCACCTGGTAGGTGGAGCCACCGACGCGGCGGCTCTTGACCTCGAGAGTCGGGCGGACGTTGTCCAGCGCCTTCTTGAGCGTGGCGACAGCGTCCTGGCCGTTCTTGTCCTCGACGCCCTTCAGGGCGGTGTAGACGATCGACTCGGCGAGTGACTTCTTGCCGTCAACGAGGATCTTGTTGACGAGCTGGCTGACGATGGGTGCGCCGTATACCGGGTCGTTGACGACGGGGCGCTTCTGGGCTGGTCCCTTGCGAGGCATGGTGCTTAACCCTTCTTCGCGCCGTAGCGGCTGCGAGCCTGCTTACGGTTCTTGACGGCCTGGGTGTCCAGGGCGCCGCGGACGATCTTGTAGCGGACACCGGGCAGGTCCTTGACGCGACCGCCGCGCACGAGAACGAGCGAGTGCTCCTGCAGGTTGTGGCCTTCGCCGGGGATGTAGGCGGTGACCTCGGTGCCGTTGCGGAGCTTGACACGGGCGACCTTGCGCATCGCCGAGTTCGGCTTCTTGGGCGTGGTGGTGTACACGCGGGTGCAGACGCCGGCCTGCTGGGGGTTCGACTTCAGGGCGGGAGCCTTGGTCTTTACGACCTTGGGCGTCCGTCCCTTGCGAACCAACTGCTGAATGGTTGGCACGTTCTCTCCTTGTTGTGCTGCACGGTGACAGCGTCGTGGTCTCCCCCCGCCTTCCACCGATCATTGCGATCCGTGTCATGCGAGGCTCACGCGGACCCACCGGCGCGGCAGAATGACTGACACGATTGGGTGGTGGGTATGCCGTGGGGGCCGCCTGTTCGCAGGCATTTCCCTGAGATGTGGCACCGGCTCCCTCGTCCCCCGCCGAGGCACAGCACAAGGAGCGCACGAGCGCACACCCATCCAATGATACGCGCTTTATGGGCGGGTGGTCAAACGGACGCAGGTTCAGGGCGTGAGCGCGACCACGATCAGCGACGCGACCGCGCCCAGGCCGACAGCGGATGCCGAGACCACCACGATCAGCGCGGTCCGGCGCACCCGGTGACGGTGCCTCCGCGCGGCGGCATCGCCGTCTACGGGGACCTGCGGGGCATGCCCGGCCGGCGTTGTGCGCGCCGCGATGACGGGGTCGGCCGCTCGCGCGCCGTAGACGGCGTCGGCGGCGACGACCCCGGGGGCGGGTCGGGTCGTCCGGGTGCGTGCGACCGGCGGGTCGGACGCAGCGGGTGTGGGATCCGGCGGCGGGACGGGAGCCTGCGGCTGCGTCGCCGCCTGTTCTCGCGCGGCACGGCGGCGGGACTCGCGCCGCGCCACGATGGTCGAGCCGTCGGTCTGGTCGATGTCGGCGTCGGGGTCGACGTAGGTCGTGCGGTGGCGCCGCGGGCGGATCTCCTCGCCGCCGGGCTCGGCGGGCTCGGTGGCGCCCGGGACCGGATCGCCGGTGTGTGCATCGGGCGCCGCCACGTCCTGGACCGGAGCCGCCGCGGATTGCCGCGCGTCCCCCGGAGCTGGGCGACGGACGCCGCCCGCAGAGCGGCGCACGCGGATGGTGTCCTCGTCCGGCAGGTCCGTCATCGCTCGTTCCGCTGCAGACGCACCTCGGCGTCGCCGAGGTAGAACCGCTCACCCGCCTCGGTCTCCACGCCGGGGGTGGCCTCGACTTCGGTGCCCATCAACGTGGCGAACAGGACGCCGTTGGTGGACCCCAGGTCGGTGATGTACCAGCGGTCCGCGCGCAGTTCGAGGCGCGCGTGGGTCTTGGATACCGTGCCGTCGTCGATCGCGATCAGCTGCGCGGTGGGGTAGCCGTCGTCGCGGACCGGCTTTCGGCCGACGATGATCACCTCCGCGGTCAGGGCGATGGGCGCCCCCGAAGGCGGAATCAGCGACCAGGCCGTGCGCCGACGGCGGGTCAGGATCGTATGATCCATGGCGTCCATCGCATCCATTCCGTCGTCCATGTCGCCCGCGGTCTCGGTGACCGAGTGCTGTGCGGACACGGCGGCCGTCGCTGACCGGGGAGTGCCGGCGTCCGGCGCGCCCGCGACCGCGGAGACCGCGCCGGAGGTCTCCGAGATCGTGTCGGGGTCGCTCAGCGGGGACCGCGCCGGCGCCCACGGCTCCTCGTCTGCCGAGGCCGCGGGCGTCGCGGGCAACCGCATGACCGGCGGCACCGGCGGCGACGACGGGGGCGGCTCTGCGCCGTCCGCCGCGGAACGCAGCGGCACGGCCGAGATCGGCGCCGGTGCCGCCGGTTCGGCGGCGGTGACACCGTCGGTCAGCTCGCTCATCGCGCCGAAGTCGAAGCCGCCCCAGCGTCCGCCGTCCGCCGAGTGCGGGCCGGGGCCGCCGCGTCCGAGGATCGGCTCGGTCTCGAAGACCGGCGGCTCGGCGGCGGGCGCCTCCGTTCGTGCCGGCGGCTGCACCAGGGGTCGCGCGGGCGGCGCGTCCTGGGCAGGGAGCGGCCCCGGGGCGGAAGGCTCGGTCGCGCCGGGCGGGGGTGTCGGTGGCACCCGCGCGGGCGGCGACCAGCCGCCGGCCGGCACCAGCGCCGGACCGAAGGGGCTCGGCGCGGGATCGGCGCCGTACTCGTTTCCGTTCGTCGCGAAGGCTCGCGCCGCACGCCCCGCCGAGGAGACCGGGACGCCGGCCCGCATCGGCCCGGGCGCCGCCGCCCCCAGCCACCGGTCCGGGCCGAACCCGAGGATCGACGCCCACAGCGGCAGCAGCAGCGCCGCGAGCACCGTCATCCCGGCGCCGTGCCCGAACGCGACGTTGATGCGGTAGCAGGCCACGATCAGCAGCGCCCACAGCAGCAGCCAGCCGGCGATCGGGACCAGCGCGAGCAGGAGCAGCCAGCCGGAGAGCCCGCCGAGCCGGAGCAGCACCACGAGGTTGAGGATCGGCATCCAGCCCTTCCAGGCCTCCTCGCCGGATTTGCGGAACACCGCCGACAGTGCCAGCCCGGTCCACAGGTACAGCACGACCAGGAGGAGGAACGTCATCACCCCGAGGGCGACGCCGGTGGAGTCATCGATGGGAGTCATGGCGATGTGCGCGGGCGGCGAAACCCCGCGCTTCCCCTCTCTGCGAAGCGCGGCCGGGCACCGGAGGGCGCCAGACCACGGACGAACGATCTCAACGATACGGTCGCGAGGATGCTGCGCCAGACTCCGCGCCCGCGCAGAAGCGCTCTGCGCTCCTCCTCGACCGTTCGCCAGAACACCTCCGCGTCCTCCGCGGTGGTGGCGGCACCGGAGAAGACAGCGTGATCGGCATCCACCGCCAGTCGGCTTCCGGCGGGTGTGCGGAACACGTCGGCCAGCTCGGTGCGGGTCAGCACCGCCGTCGAGTCGCGACCGGAGTCGACCGCGGCATCGACGTACTCCTCCCACCCGCCGGCGATCCGGGTCGCCGGATCGCCCTGGGTGCGCCGGGTCCGGCGGCGAGCCGCCTTGGCCGCGGCGATCACGACGAAGGGGCCGACGACCAGTGCCAGCAGCAGGAGCGCGATCGCCGCTATCCGCGTCGCCGGCCACAGCCAGGCCAGGTCCAGGGCCGCAGGCTCCTCGCTGCGGTTGTCGGCGCCCGAGTCCTCGTGGACGGGATCGGGCGGCACGACGTCCTCGACGGCGTCGGGTCGCACCTCGGTGACGTTCTCGGGATTGCGCTGTTCGGTCACATCCAGACTCGGGGACTGCGCGAACTGAGGTGTGACATCCACCGGCACCCAGTCTCCGCCGGCGGACTGCACCTCGGTCCACGCGGCGAGGTCCTGCGCGCGGCAGACCCCGGCCGCGCACGTGGGCAGGCTCGGATCGGCGGAGGACAGCCGTGCACCGACCACCACGCGCGACGGGAAACCCAGTTCGCGGGCGATCAGCGCCACCGCGGTGGCGAACTGCTCGTCGTCGCCGACCGCGGCCACGAGATTCCCGGATGCCGCCGCCCGCCGGTCGCTCTCCCGCTCCAGGAGGCGCTCGAACAGCGTGTCGACACGGGCGAGCGAGTGCCCCGAAGCGCTGGGCTGGAACGTGTACCCGGGCAGCGCCTGCATCCACACCGGCGGCTCCGCACCCGCAGTGAGGGCGTGACTGAGGTACCCGCGTTCGCGCAGCAGCGACACCAGCCCGGCCAGGGCCGCGCCGTCCGAACCGCTCACGTGGCGGTCCACCCAGGTGCGCAGGTTCTGCGGGGCATCGACCCCCTCGCCGACCCGGCCGGGCGCCTGGATCGAGGTCAGGTTGATTGTCGCCGGCTCCACCGCGCTGATCCGGTAGGCGTCGCCCACGGCCAGGCCGCCGCCTGCCGTCTGCACGCCGGCCGCGGCCTCGGCACGGTAGTAGAACCGATCGGCCAGGGCGCTCGCCCGCGGCCCGGCGAACTGCACGGACCGCAGCAGGCCGAGGGTCGGCATCCAGATTCCGTCCAGCGCCTGGATGGCGACCTCGGCCTCGACCGCCGGCCCGGCACCCGCATCGCGGCTGGCGGGGACGCGCACGAAACGGGTCCGGTCCTGGCCCGAGCCTCCGCTGCGGTAGATCTCCCCGTCGTAGCTGTCCAGCGTGGCCAGCCGCACGCGCTCGGGCAGTGCACCCTCGGCGGTGACGGTGAACAGCACCTCCTGGGCCTGCGCGTCGGAGAACAGTGCGCGGTACTCGGCGAGCGGGCTGGTCGCGGATGAGATGGCGATCTCCGGTCCGACGCCGGAGCGGAGCACCTCGCGCTCGCTGCCGCGCGCGGCGTAGGGCACCACGATCGCCGCGGTCAGCACTGCCACCGCCACCATCCCCGCCCCGAGCGCGATCCGCCGCTGGTCCGCAGCGGAAGGCCGCCGGGAGATGCGGACGCCGCTGGATGCCGCGGCACGGCGCAGCGCCCGGAGCCGTTCGTCGCGACTGCGCCAGCCCAACCACAGCAGGCAGGTCAGCAGCCCGCCCACACCGACCGCCGTCTCCACCGGAGCAACCAGCGTCAGCGGACCGAGCCGGAGCGGGGCGCTGACCGTCGTGCGGCCGAAGAACAGGCCGAACGAGATCATGACAACCGCCACCGGAACAGCGGCGTACGCCACCCGCCCCGACTGCCAGGCCAGCAGGAGCGCGACGCACGTGCCGACCAGGAATACCAGCAGTGCGGGCACCAGGAGGTTGCGGTAGGCGCCGACCGGCAGATCGACCGTGACCAGGTCCTTCCACCCGAGCAGCGCGCCGGAGGCCACCTCGCCGAGTCCGCGCAGCACGGACAGCGGATCGCCCAGCCGGGACGGCACGGCCAGGGGGACACCCAGTACGAAGAGGGCGATCAGGAGAGCGCCGGTCACCGGCCACCCTCGCCAGGAGTATCGCCACGCGACAGCGGCGATCCCGGCGCCGACCGTCGCGCCGACCCCCGCGAGCAGAAGGAACGGAGCGTCGCGGTAGATCGGCCAGGCCGCGACCGCCGCCAGCGCGACCACGACACCCACGAACAGCGACCCGGCGACGATCCTCGGCACGGGGTGCGGACTGTTCTGCGCCGGTCGCGCGGATGCCGTGGCGATGCCGGTCACGATCCGGCCCCCCGCAGCAGGAGCCCGGACAGGTCGTTGAGGGTCCCCACCGTCAGGACGGTCAGCCCGGAGAGGGACCGCATCCGCGGATGCGCGCGCTCGTCGCAGATCACCGCCACCACCGATGTGTCGGCCGGGAAGCCCAGCGCCGCCTGGCGCAGGCGCTCGAGCGGCACCGGGGATCCGACCACCACGAATGCGATGGAGAGCCGCTCGTTGGCTTCGGCCGCGAGCCGGCACACCTCAGCGATCGTCATGGTGTTCTCGATCATCGCCACCGTGGTGAAGCCGTCCAGCAGGATGCGCGGCGACCCTGCCGGGATGTGCCGGATCGCGCGCAGCCGCCCGCGGACCACGCGCGGGATCTCGGTGCCGGTGACGATGTCCACGTCGCGCGCGTCATGGACGGCGCGCAGCCCGAGCGAGGCGGCGCAGCTGACGGCCAGCTCGAATTCGTCGGCATCGGCGAACTCCGCCTCGGCGGCCGAGAGCACCACCGCCATCCGCGAGCGTCGCGACTCCTCGTACTGGCGCACCATGAGCTGCCCGGTCTTGGCGGTGGATTTCCAGTGGATCTGGCGGCGCGAATCCCCGGGCACGTACTCCCGGATCGCGTGGAAGGAGATGTCCGCGTCCACCAGACGCCGCGTCGGGTTGCCCTCGAGGTCGCGGATCAGCCCGGCGCTGGCGGCAGGGACGCTCGTGGTGCGGGGGTGGACGTACAGCTCGTGGATGTCCCGGAACGCGTGCTCGCGCCGCAGCAGTCCGAGCGGGTCGGTGCGGACGGTCGTGGCCGGGCCGACGGTGACGATTCCGCGCCGCACCGCGGGGATCTGCAGTGGCTGCGACACCGCATGACCGGGCCGCAGCAGAGGAACGCCGAACTCGACCAGTCCTGCCCCCACCGGGATGTCGAGGCGTCCGGGCAGCGCCGAGCGCGGGCCGTCGTTGCGCACGACGATCTCGCCGGTGACGGTGTCGCCGGCGACCACGCGCTGGTGCGCGAGGACCAGGTCGACGTCATACGCGCGGGCGCCGAACAGGAAGGGGACGGCCATCGCGATCAGGACCAGCCCGATCGTTCCGGCGACCATCCATTCCACCCACCCGAAGAGGATCCCGACGCCCAGTCCCGCCGTGGCGGCCACGGCCAGGAGCGCGCCCGCCGGTCGCACGGTGCGCCCGGACCACTGCGCCGCGGTCCGCAGCGCGGTCGCGGCTGCGCGGGAGAACCGCGTCCACCACACCACCACGCGCACCACCCGGCGCCCGCCGGCGGCGGAGGTGAGCTGTGTGCTGGTGGTCCCGCTCGGCGCGCCGGTGAAGGCCGCCGGCCCGGAGGAGGCGGGAGCGCGGGTCACGCGGGGGTCGGTCAGGCTCATACGGCCTCGCGGCGACTGGGTGGTGCGACATCGAGCAGGACCTGGCCGATCACGGCCTCCTGCGTGACGCCGTCGAATTCGGCCTCGGCCTGCAGGATCAGCCGGTGCGAGAGGACGGAGACGGCGAGCGCCTTCACGTCGTCGGGGGTGACGTAGGTGCGCCCCTGTGAAATGGCCCGCGAGCGCGACGCCTTCGTCAGCGCCAGAGCCCCGCGGATGCTGACGCCCAATCGCACCTCGTCGGCCGCGCGCGTGCCGTCCACCAGCCGGGCGATGTAATCCAGCACCAGCGCGTCCACGTACACCGCCGCGGCGAGGTCGGCCATGCCGGCCAGCGCCTGCGGGGTCAGGACCGGCGCCAGCTCCGCGGTGGGCACGGCCGCCCCGTCGAGGATGCGGACGGTCGCAGCGTGATCGGGGTACCCGAGCGATGTGCGCATCATGAACCGGTCCAGCTGCGCCTCGGGCAGCCGGTAGGTGCCCGCCTGTTCGATCGGGTTCTGCGTGGCCAGCACCAGGAACGGCACGCCGACCTGCCGCGAGATGCCGTCGATCGTGACCTTGCCCTCCTCCATGACCTCCAGCAGCGCCGACTGCGTCTTCGGGCTCGCCCGGTTGATCTCGTCCGCCAGGACGATGTTGGCGAAGACCGGACCGGCATGGAATTCGAAGGTGCCGGATTTCTGGTCGTACACCGTGATGCCCGTGATGTCACCGGGCAGCAGGTCGGGGGTGAACTGGATGCGGGTGTTGGTGCCCTGCACGGACTGGGCCATCGCGCGCGCGAGCGAGGTCTTGCCGGTGCCCGGGACGTCCTCGAGCAGCACGTGCCCGTCGCTGAGCATCGCGGTCAGGACCAGTTCGACGACGCGGCGCTTGCCCAGGACAGCACGCTCGACGTTGTCGGCGATCTGCGTGAAGGTCTGCGCGAACCAGGTCGCCTGCTCCTGCGTGATGCTCATGTGACGGGGTCCTCTGCGGGTGACGGGTTCGAATGGATCAGGGTGTGGGCAGCGGCGGCAGGGGGAGATTCGGAGCGCAGGATGCCGACAGCGTCGCCGTCGCGGGTGCCAGACCCCATCCCTGCGCACTCCAGTCCACCGTGACCGCGATGCCCTCGACGCGCACCGCGCCGAGCGGAACCGACCACGTGTCGATCGCGTGCGGCAGCACCGCGCCGAGTGCGTCGAGGTAGCGCAGTCCCGCGGTGCTGAAGGAGATCGCGGCCTTGCCTCCCGCGGCATCCGCGGACGAGTCACCGGTGACGATGAGGTCCGATCCGCCGACGCACGTCTGCAGGCTCCAGGTCGCCTGCACCTGGTAGGGGGCGCTGCCTGCTCGTGGGGTCACCGGCGCCCACGGTGTGGCCGTGCCCCATCGTTCGTGGACGTATCTGACCTGGATGCCGGGGTCGCTGCCGATCGCGGAACTGGGCAGGCCGGAGAACTCCACGACGTTGCGGTTGGGGATGCGCTCGTCCGACGTGGGCTGGCTGCGGATCAGCCAGACCGCGCGGCCGTCCGAGACGTCGGGGGCGGCATCCACCGCGAAGGTGTAGCCGGTGGGGGCGGCGCCGCTCTGCTCTGCGCGCGCGGTCGCTGTGGTCGTGGCGCGTCCGTAGCGGTCACCCTCGAACCACGACTCGGCACACATCGTGAAGGAGTACTCCTCGCCGTCGGTCAGGCCGGGGAACGATGCGGTCCCGCCGTCGGCGGTCGCCGTGCACGGCTGCCCCTCGCGGACGATGCCGTAGCGCAGCGTGGACCCGTCGCCGCCGGATCCGGCGGCCGCCTGCGCGGTCACGGTGGAGGTCCCGTCGCTCTGTGCGGTGGAGCTCAGGGTCAGGGTCGGCCCGGTCGGGGCGCCGATCCCATTCCCCCACGCCGTCGTGGACGCGCCGGAGGGCGTGCCGCCCAGTCCCGGCGGCACGTCGAACCGCGAATACGGCGTGACCGTGATCGGGCTCTGAGTGTTCGAGCCGACGCGGTACTGCCGGATCTGCACGCTCGTGTCACGGCGGCCGATGGAGACCTGGGTGGTCTCGCCGGCCGGGCTGGTGATCTGCAGCGCCGCGGTCTTGTCCGGATCGATCCCGTCGATCAGCAGGGAGACCACACCGCCGTCGCCGTTCGTGACCACCGGCCGCACCTCGATCCGGCCGGGCGGGACGGGCGAGTCGTAGGCCCACGCGATCACCCGGACGCCGGCACGCGAGGTGCCCACGCTGTTGCGTGCATACGCCTCGTACTCGCGCCGCTCGCCGTTGGGCGCCGCGATGGACGGACAGGTGCCGTCGGCGCTGCACTGGGCCACCTCGGCCCCGTTCCAGCGGATCACGAAGCCGTTCAGACCCGGGTACGCCTGGCGCGCCTCGCCGGGGTCGACCCGCAGCGTCAGCGCGCCGTCCGAGAATCCGATCTGGCGGACGCTCGCCGGCGCCTTCGGGTATCCCTGCAGATCGAGCAGGATCTGACCGTCGCGCTCGCCGTTGGTGCGCCGGCCCTGTGCATCCTGCACCGAGAACGACGCGGAGCAGGTGGTTCCCGGCGCATCGGGCGACCACGAGGCCACCACCGCGGTGGGCGAGGCCACCCGGAAGCTGATCCCCGCGCACGCACCGGTGGTCCGCGCGTCGATGACCGTCAGCGGCGTGCGCGGCAGCGGGTTCACCTCGCCGCTGGCGCCGATCACCGGGATCGTGCAGGACGAGCCGGCGGCCTGCGAGCACTGCTGGGTCACCGCGCCGCCCTGCGGGAGCGCGGACGGTGCGGCACCGACTCGGAGGATGAGCCGGACCGGGAGCACCGCGGCGTGACTGCTGACCGAGACGACCGCTGCTTCCTCGGCTCCGGGCACGGCCCGGTCGGCCCCGACGACCGTGACGATCGAGCCGCTCAACGACACCTCGAACGTGGAGCCGGTGTAGTCCACGGCGTACCGGATGCCGCTCCAGTCCTCGCGCAGCTGCCAGGTGGTCATGTTGCGCAGGTCGAAGGTGGCCGTCTCGCCCGGGCCGACGCTCATCGACCCGGCGCGCAGCTCGGGCTGCGGATCCAGCGGGCGGACGATGATGGGGACCGACAGATATGTCCAGTCGGTCTGTCCGGAAAGCCGCACCGGCACCCGGCACGCGTCCGTCCACGGCGCCCCGGCGCCCGCGTCGTAACGCACGGTGGTTCCCGACTCGACCGTGCAGGTGGCCGCCGCGCGCGCACCCGAGGGGCGCAGGTCCCCGCCGACCTCCAGGTCGCTGCCCCGCGGGGCGGCCACCAGCGCAGCCATGTCGAAGGCGACCGAAGCCAGTTCGTCCACCTCGGGGGATGCCGCGTTGGCGCGCAGCGCGAGCGACAGGTCCTCGTCGCCGGGAACGCGCAGGAAGGCGTATGTCGTCACCTCTCCGTCGGGACCCTCGCCGGTCACGGCGAACGGGATGACCCGGGTGGTCTCGGGCAGCGCGCCGCTGAGCTCCCAGCCGTCGACGGTCACATCGGACGGGGAACCCCACAGGCTCACGGTGAGCTCGTCCACGTCCCCGCCGGACCAGGCGGCCCGGCCGGAGAGCACGTCCACCCCGGAGCGGAAGTCCTCGCGGGTCTCGGCGGTGAGCACCGTGTCATCCACTCGCGGGTAGTTCGGCACGCTCTCGCGCACGACCTGCACGACGATGAGCCCGCGGCCGGTGTTTCCGGAGCTGGATTCGACGTCGTAGAGGAACGACATGGTGCCGGGCTGAGTGCCTGCCGCGATCACCACCGTCGACTCCCCCACCGTCTTGAGCCGTTCGGCAAGACGGTCGTACTCCGGGTTGGGGTCGCCGTCGCCCAGCGTCGCGGGGACGTCCGGGCGGACGCCGGTCACCTCGAGCGCGCCCATGGTCGGGTCGACGTCGTTGGCCAGCGGGCTGACCCGGATGGTGCTGGTCGCACCGGCCTGCACCTGGACGTAGTCGGTGAAGGTGATCGGACTGGGGTTGGCCGTGGTGTCCAGCACGCCGAGCCGCACGACACCCTCGCCGGTTCCCCCGAAGGCGTCCACGACGCGATAGCGGAAGGACACCTGGCCGCTGTCGCCCGGGACGCTCGCGTAGACGATGGACTCGCCGTCCGCCGAGATCGTGGCCGAACCGCTGTCGGGCTGAGTGAGGATGCGGTCGAGGCTCACGACGTCGCCGTCGGGATCCATCCCGAAGTCGTCGAAGTCGATGACCGTGGACTCACCGCTGAGGACCCGTCCCTCGAGGGTCTTCGGCAGGGGCGCCCGGTTGGCCTCGTCCGGCAGCACCCTGACCCGTACCGTGGCCTCGTCCACCAGGCCCGGCGCCCCGGTCGCCGAGACGCGGTAGGAGACCGTGTAGTCGCCCCGCACGGGCGGAGCGAGGTAGCGCAGCACGTCCCCACTCGAGAAGGCGAGGGCCTGCGGGGTGGACGAGGCGATCGAGGCGGGATCCAGCGTGGGGCGTCCGCCGGCCGGGGCGATGTCGTTCTCCAGGACCGGGATGTCGATCTGCGCACCGGCCCGCACGACCACGGTGTCATCCACAGCGATCGGCGCCAGCGCCGGCGCCGGGGGCAGAAGGTACACGGTGGCCTGGCCCGTCACCTGCGCTCCCTGATCCTCGGTCCCGTCGCTGACCGTGTAGGTCACGGTGCCGAGCCGGCCGGGTGCCCCGGAGGCGGTCGACCCGGATACGCGCAGGAAGTTCTGGCCCACCGCATCCACCGACAGCGTGGCGCCGTCATCGGCTCGGCCCTCCACGTCGCTGAGCAGCAGCACCCGTCGGGTCGGGTTGGACACCGCAAGGAGCACATCGAGCGTCGCGTCCTCCTGTGGGTGCACGAACGCCACCACCGGGGAGGTCGCCAGCTGAGCGGGCGCGTCGGAGGGCAGCAGCGTGATCCGCGCTGTGCCGGTCTCCAGCGTCGTGCCATCGGTGACGGTGAATCCGACCAGGAACGTACCGGGAGTGCTGGCGGTGAAATCGAAGGATGCCGAGCCGCCCACGACGGTGGCCGTCGCTGCGGCGTCATCCAGCACCCGCACCGAGTCCAGCGAGATCTGCCCGGCGGTGCCGGTTACGTGCGGCGCGACATCCACGGTGAGGCCCGCGTCGATCGTGTCCACGACCGCGAAGGACTGCACGGTCAGCGCCGGTTCCGTCGAGACCCGCACCGACAGCGGCATCGTGGTCGCCTGCCCGGTGGTGTCGGCCACCGTGACGCCCAGTTCGATGACCTCCTCGCCGACTCCGCCGGCGTCGCTGTGCTGGTAGACCAGGTCGCCGCCGGGCGTGGCGGCGACCATCCCGACACCGGACCGGTTCTCCACCGACAGCAGCAGGAGCGGATCCCCGTCCGGGTCCACCCAGCCCGGCAGGACCGGGACCGTGACCGTGCCTCCCACCGCCACCTCCGGGGTCGGCCACGGCACCAGGCAGCTTTCGACTCCGCACCACTGCGGCGCCGCATCCCCGTCCGACGCCGTGAGCACGACGGTGGCGGGCGATGAGAGCAGTCCGGTCTCGGCGGTTCCGTCGGACACGGCGTAGGTGAACTGCGCGGTGCCGGTCGCCCCCGGTGCCACGCTGACCGTCAGGCGCTGCGAGTCGTCGGTGATCGACACCGTGCCGAACCCGGGATCCAGCCCGGTGACCAGGGTCGCCTCGATGCTCAGCACGTCCTCGTTCGGATCATGGTCGTTCATCAGCACGGGGAGGGTGGCCAGGCTCCCGGCGCGCACGCCGAACGCGTCGGGGACCGCAACGGGCGGTTGCGGATCGAGGACGATGGCGAGCTGCTCGTCGCTGGGCGCGGCATCCGGGTCCGTCTGCTCGTCCAACGTCCAGTCCTGACTGGATGCGACCAGTTCGCCGTCGGGGACCGTCCAGACCCACCCGGACCGCGTCTCGTTGAGGATGATCGCGTCGTCGCTCGCGACGAAGGCCGGGCGTCGGGAGTCGGACAGCGGCTGGCCACCGTAATCGAGGACCGTGTCCCCGCTGCGGGAGCCCCACAGCGCGCCCGCGCCGGTCTGCGGCAGCCACGCGGCGAACACCTCCCCGTCGTGCACCACGGGCCGGGCCGGAGTGCCCAGGACGCTCCCCCCGCCTCCCATCTCGGTGCTGATCGCCGAGCCGTCCACCGGGACGCGCAGCAGCACCGCGTCGTCGGCGAGATAGACGGCGGTGCCGGCCGGATCGGGCTGGCCGAGGACGACCGAACTGCCCACCGGAGCGGGGATCGCGGCATCGGCCCCGTCGACCCACACCTCGCCGTCACTGGTGTCCACGACCACCCATGCGTCGCCCGCGGCCGTGATGGCCGGGGAGGCGATGCCGTCCGGGTCCAGCGCGTTCCGCGCCCGGACCTGCCCGGTGACGGTGTCGTACTCCAGCACGGTGCCGTCGGCCAGCGAATAGCTGAACAGCACGCCGCGCGTGTCGATGGCGATCGCGTCCGAGGTGTACTGCTGCCCGCTCTCCCCCTCGGCCGGGAGATCGACCTGCGTCGCGCTGCCGGTCGAGAGCCTCCCCACATGGACGGCGCCCGAGTCGGTCAGATACGCGACGAAGTCGTCGGCGATCGCGACGTCCACGGTACCGGGAGGCGTGGACGGCGAGGCCCGCACCGCGTCCTCGTCGAGGTCCGTGGGCAGCGCGGAATCGATCCTGGTCAGCTTGCTGAAGCTGTCCGAGAACAGGTAGGCGCCCTCCGCGGTCTGGGTGACCTGACTGGGGTTGCTGACGGTGCGCACGGTATCCAGCTCGCCGACGCTGGTGTTGACCCGGGCGTACCTGCGGCCCTCGCCGGTCTGCAGCGCCCAGACCGAGGTGTCGGTCTTCTCGGTCTGCCGCGCGTCCAGGCCGGGCCACACGACACTGACCCCGGCCACGAGCGCGAGAGCGGCCGCCGCGGCCATGAGTCCCGCTGCAGTCCGGCGCTTCATCACAGGACTCCCGCGAGCACCAGCGCAGCCACGATCCCGCCGCCCACGAGCACCGCGCCGCCCACGGCGGCCGCCACCCACGGCATCGTGCGCTGCGGCCGATCCGGTGCGGAGAAGCCGGTGTCCTCGTCTCGCGCGAGCTGGGCCATTCCGGCGCCCGGCCGCGTCTTGCGCTGCTCATCGCGGTCGATGCGGCTGCGTGCGGGGCCGCGCAGCGTCGAATCGGAGAAATCGACGGGGGCGGATGCCGGGGACCACGCCTCGGTGGCGATCTCGAGTTGCGTCGGCGAGATGCCCAGCTCGGTCTGTACGGACCGCAGCGCCTCGGCGAACTCGCGCGCTGAGGCGTAGCGCTGACGCGCATCGCGGCTCATCGCGCGGGCCAGGACGACCTGCAGGGATGCCGGCACGTCGGCACGGGAGACGTCGGTGTAGCTCGCGCGGGCGATGCGGCGACGCAGCTGCTCCTTGGTGTTCTGCCCGCGCTCACGGCGTTCGAACGGACTGTGGCCGGCCAGCAGCGAGTACACGGTGGCCCCGAGGCTCCACACCTCGCTCGCGACGGTGCCGGCGGTCTCCTCGGCGATGACCTCGGGGGCGCTCCACGGGATCGACATGGCGAGCACCTCGTCGGCGGTCTCACGCGAGAGCGAGGACGAGATGCCGAAGTCGGCCAGGACCGGCGCGCCGAAGGTGGTCACCAGGATGTTGCTGGGTTTGACGTCGCGGTGCACCAGCCCTGCCCGGTGCGCGGACTGCAGAGCGCTGGCCATCTTCACGCCGATCGTGAGCACCTCCGGGACCGGGATGCGCTCGATGCGGTAGCGCTGCGAGAGGGAACCGGGGCAGTACTCCATGACGATGTACGGGCGCCCGTCCGCGGAGATCCCGGCCTGGTAGACCGTGACGATCGACGGGTGCGCGGACAGGTGCGCGAGGACATCCGCCTCGGCGTTGAACATGCGCCGCAGGTCGGGATCGCGCACGTCGCTGGGCAGCACCTTGACCGCGACATCCCGCCGCGGCATGTCCTGCTCGTACAGGAACACGTCGGCGAAGCCGCCGGATCCCAGCGGCCGGATGTAGGCCAGCCCCGGCAGTATCGGAGGCGCGGACGGCAGACGTGTGGCCACCGAAGCCTCCCCGGAGTAAGCCCGCTCAGTTCCGGCGGGGCGCAGCGCGCCGTCCGATCATCGAGGACAGGGCAGTACGAACCCGATCATGCTAACAAGGCCGGACCGAGATCACCGTGAGCGGATCGTACCGTGCACCCCGTCGCGGGCGGTCGCTCACAGCGGCGGGTCGTTCGGATCGAACGGGGCATCCAGCGAGCGGGTGAGCTCTTCGAGCATCGCCTCGATCTGCGGCTCCACGTACTGTCCGATCGCCGCCTGGATGCGCAGCCGGTGGTGCAGCAGCACCGCGCACACTTCGCGTCCGATCATGTTCGCGTAGTCGTCGGCGAGACCGACCTCCTGGCGCAGCGCCGCCTTGGCTTCGTCGGTGAGCGGCGGAAGCGCCGGCACGCTCGCGTCCGCCTCCGCGGCCAGACCCGAGATCGTGAACAGGAAAGGCGCTCCGGGCTGCGGTTCCGGATCCAGCGGCAGCCCTTCGTACTCCGGCTCGAGGCCCTCCGCAGGCCGGTAGCTGCGCGCCCGGTTGCGCGCCGCCTGGTGATCGAGCTCGGCCTGCAGCATCGGCAGGTTCAGCGCGGTGTACTCGGCCACCGCGTGGTCGACGATGGTCTTGATCCGCGTGGACAGGCCGTGCTGCACGCCGTGCGGGACATCGGCGCCGAGCCCTGCGGCCGACAGCACCGGCGACCCGAAGCAGCGACGGCACGGCGCCACGCGCCCGCGGTGCGTGGCGGGCTCCCAGCGCGGCAGCCACCGCAGCCAGGCGTCCACTGCCTGGCTGACCTGGGTTTCGAGCGAGCGCTCCACGACTCAACGGTAGTGCGCCGCAGCGGGTTTTCGGTGTCTCTGCGACGAGGATGCATGCACGCGACCCGTGCGCGCGTGCGGCCGGGGCCTGCTCGTCACTCGTCGAACTCGTCCTCCCACGGCCAGCGCGGCCGCTGGGAGCGTGTGCGGACGAGACTGATCCCGCCGGCCGCGGCCAGCGCGGCCGCAGCGGCGATGGCGACGCCGAACCCGGTCGTGGCGATCCGGCCGGCCACTGCCGTGGCGGTGGCCAGGTCGGCCGCCGTCGCCACCGCGAGCCACATCGTGGCGTTGTACACCGCGTAGCAGGCCAGCGCGGTCCACACCGCGGGCCAGTACGAAGGACGCCGGCGCCGCAGCGACAGCCACAGGACGAGCGCGAAAGCGCCGGTGGTCAGCGCGGTCGCGACGATGCCGGGGACCTGGCCGAGCCCGGGCGCCTCGATGATGTCGGCGCTGAGCGCCAGGCTCACCATCCCCAGGCCGAAGATCAGCAGGGCGACGAAGGTCACCGTCGCCAGCCCGAGGGCGACGACGGGGCGGACCGGGCCGCCCGTGGATTCCGGCGTCCCTGCCATGACTACACGCGCGTCAGCTGGGGCCCCGCCTCGAGCGTGCGCTCGTACTCGCGCTGCGCCTCGACGTTGAGCTCGGTGACCCGTGCGCCGCGTGCCGCCACCCACGCGCCGAACCAGATGGTCAGTTCGCGCCCGATGATGAACGCGCCGATGGCCAGCGGAGTGAGCAGCTGCTCCTCGACCAGAGCGGCGCCCTCACGCGCAGTGAGCATCCAGAACGGCGCCTGGAACAGCGCGCCGAGAATGTGTCCGAGGTAGGCGGCGGCGCCCACGAGCAGGCCGAAGATGACCCAGGCGCCCCACCGCCCGCGGTTGATGATCGCGCCGAGGAGCCAGAACGCCAGGAAGAACACCACCACGGGCACCCACAGCGCCCAGGTGCCCAGGGCCGTGAGCGCGGTCGAGCCGAGGGTCTCGGCGGTGACGTCGCCGTCCAGCATTCCGACGCCGAGCCAGAGCGCGAGGTACAGCACGCCGAAGGCGAGGGCGGCCAGCAGTCCGATGGCTCCGGCTGCGCCGCGGTTCCCGCGCAGGCGGGGAGCCTCCGGGGCCTGGACGAAGATCGGCTGCGGTGTGGCGTATCCGGTGGCGGCAGGTGCCACGACCGTGGTCTCGGCGTACGGCTCGGCGTAGCGCTCGGTCCTGGGCTCGGCGTAGCGCTCGGCTGCGGGCTCGGCGTAGCGCTCGGTGTAGGCCTCAGCGGGAGCGACGGGCTCACTCGCGGCGACCACGACCGTCTCGGCCGGCGGCTGCCAGTCGGTGGCGGTGTCATCGGCGTGCGCTTCGTACAGTGCGCTGTCGAACGTCGAATCGTCGTCGTAGGCGGAGGGTGCGGGCTCGACCGGTGTGGCGGGCGCAGACTGCGCTGCGGACCCGGTCGCGGCATCCGTCTGCGACTCGTCCGAAGCAGCCGCGGCGCGACGGGCGGCCTCCGCGTCGGCGATCCCCTCATTGGCGCTGCCGACGACATCGTCGACCGCACGAGGCTCCTCGACCGGCTCGCCGTAGGACGACTTCGAGTCACTCATCGGATGTACTCCTCACGCGGGGCCCGTCCCCGCATTGCGAGAGTAACCTGCGGCACGGGCACGTCCGCGCAGGCGTGCCGTGCGATTGCGGGCCTGGCGGCAGATTGCGGGCGTGGCGTGCCCGACTCGCGCCCACTACCTGGCGATATCGTGAGCCCATGAGACCCCGACGTGCGGCGCTGACGCTGGCCGCAGCATCCGCTGTGCTGATCGCCGCGCTGGCCGGATGCGTCGCCGAGCCCGGCAAGACGCCGACGGAGGACGTGGCTGCATCCGATGCGTCCGCATCCGACGTCACGCCCACCGCCTCGCCGCCGACCGCGACGCCCTCACCCGAAGCGGGCGCGGTGGCGCTGCCGACCGACTGCCGCGCGATCCTCACGGCCGACGTCCTCTCCCAGCTGGCCGACGTTGCGCTGAACGACCCGGCCGCCGGCTTGCCGACCGGGACCCTGGCCGACGGGACCCTCAGCTGCGTGTGGGGGAACCCGTCAGCCGGCACGACGTACATGATGACGCAGATCCGGCCCACCCCCCGCGGTCAGGCCATGGAGACGCTCAACACATTCGCGGACGACGAGGGGTACACCTGCTACACGCCCGACGGGGGGACTCGCTGCGAGAAGACCTGGCCGAGCGAGGTCTTCTCCGATGTCATCGACGGCCACACGCTGTTCTGGCGTGACGAGATCCTCATCGAATCGACCTACTCGAACCTCGCACCCACCGGCTACACCTCGGCGATCGTGGCGAGCATCTTCGGCTGAGATTCCTCCCGCCGCCCGGTCAGCCCCAGACGTGCGCGGCCAGCCGCGCGCCGTACGCCTCGAGGTGCCACGCGTTCTCGACGCTGGAGAGCCACAGCCCGTCGCGGAGGGTGTGCTCCTCCACGACGTCCCCGCTCGTGCGCGAGCAGACCAGCGCCCCCTCGTCCGTGCAGGCGAAGCCCTGCCCGCGCAGCGCCGGCTGCGCGATCGCCGCAGCATCCGCTCCGACGCCCGCCAGCGTCGATACGATCGAGCGGCCGTCGTCGGTGCGCCACGAGCAGGACACCCGCACCGCGGGCGCCAGCGCGTCGGTCAGCGCGGTCACCGCGGTCGCCGGCGCCGCGGTGCTCTGCGAGAGCAGTGCACTCGGAGTCCAGGTCAGCTCCGCCCAGAGCCGGTCGGAGTACAGCGCGCGGCAGTCGATGTCCGCGTCGGCGATGGCGCGGGTGGCGACGGATTCGGAGACCGGAGCGGCCGCCGGCTGCGATGTGGAGGCGCGCAGCATGTCCCCCGTCCAGGTGACGGCGACCGGGAGCATGGGGTGCGCCAGCCACGCGAGGGCGACCACGACGGCGGCGCACAGCAGCCCAGCGGGCCATGCGATCCACGAATTGCGTCCACCGGTGCGCGCCACCTTACACCTCCCCCTCAACGGTATGGGGCGCGGCGCGACCACCCCGCTCCGGCGCGCGACGGCGCCGGCATCGCGATCGCGGCCGGACGCACGGAAGGCCCCGGCGAACCGGGGCCTTCCGTGCGGATCCAGACACGAAGAGGGCTCAACGCTGCTTCGCAGCATTGAGCCCTCTCGTGTCTAGTTGTACGTGCCGGGCGTGAAGTCGTCCGTCGAGAAGCTGTCGAAGTCGACGTAGCTCAGGTCGGCGTCGCTGTAGGCGCCGTCCGACGCGAAGATGCGGTTGGGGTACCGCTCGCTCTTCGCCTCCTCCGTCGCCTCGACCACGACGTTGCGGTACTTCGCAAGTCCGGTTCCGGCGGGGATGAGCTTTCCGATGATGACGTTCTCCTTGAGGCCCAGGAGCGGGTCGCTCTTGCCCTCCATCGCGGCCTGCGTCAGCACGCGCGTCGTCTCCTGGAACGACGCCGCCGACAGCCACGACTCGGTCGCAAGCGACGCCTTCGTGATACCCATGAGCTCCGGGCGACCGGACGCGGGGCGCTTGCCCTCGGCCACGGCGGCACGGTTCATGCTCTGGTACTTCTTGAAGTCGACCAGCTCACCCGGGAGCAGCGTGGTCTCGCCGTGGTCCACGACGGTGACCTTGCGCAGCATCTGGCGCACGATGACCTCGATGTGCTTGTCGTGGATCGGCACACCCTGCGAGCGGTACACGCCCTGAACGCCGTTGACGAGGTAACGCTGCACCTCGCGGGCGCCCATGACGCGCATGACCTCCTTGGGGTCCAGCGTGCCCACCAGGATCGGCTGACCGACCGTGACGTGCTGGCCGTCCTCGACCAGCAGGGTCGCGCGGCGCAGCACCGGGTAGACGTGCGGCTCCTCGCCGTTGTCCGGCGTCAGGATGACCTTCTTGGCGCGATCGCTCTCTTCGATCGTGATCCGACCGTCCGACTCGGCGATCGGCGACGCACCCTTGGGGGTACGCGCCTCGAAGAGCTCCTGCACACGGGGCAGACCCTGGGTGATGTCATCAGCCGAGGCCGAACCACCCGTGTGGAAGGTGCGCATCGTGAGCTGCGTTCCGGGCTCACCGATCGACTGGGCCGCGATGATGCCGACGGCCTCTCCGATGTCGACGAGCTTTCCGGTCGCGAGCGAACGGCCGTAGCACTGCGCGCAGACGCCGACAGCCGAGTCGCAGGTGAGCACGGAGCGCACCTTGATGGTCTCCACACCCGCCTCGATCAGCGTGTTCAGCAGCACGTCGCCCACGTCGTCGCCGGCGGCGGCGAGCACGTTGCCCTGCGCGTCGACCGCGTCAGAGGCCAGCGTCCGGGAGAACACGGAGTTCTCCACGTTCGGGTCCTTGACGAGGACGCCGTCGGCACCGGCAGCTGCGATCGGCAGCTCGAGGCCCTTCGACGTGCCGCAGTCGTCCTCGCGGATGATGACATCCTGCGAGACGTCCACGAGACGACGGGTGAGGTATCCCGAGTCGGCCGTACGGAGCGCCGTGTCGGCCAGACCCTTGCGGGCACCGTGCGTCGCGATGAAGTACTCCGCCACCGACAGACCCTCGCGGTACGAGGAGATGATCGGACGGGGGATGATCTCACCCTTGGGGTTGTTCACCAGGCCACGCATACCCGCGATGTTGCGGATCTGCAGCCAGTTACCACGAGCACCGGACGAGACCATGCGGTTGATGGTGTTGTCCTCGGGGAAGTTCGCCCGCATCGCGGTCTGCACTTCCTCGGTCGCCTCGGTCCAGATCTTGATGAGCTCCTGGCGACGCTCCGAGTCGGTGGTCAGACCCTTCTCGTACTGCGACTGCACCTTGGCGGCGGCCTTCTCGTGGCGTGCCACGATGGCGGGCTTGTCCGGCGGGGTGAGGATGTCGCTCAGCGCGACCGTCACGCCCGAACGGGTGGCCCAGTAGAAGCCGGCGTCCTTGATGCGGTCCAGCGTCGCGGCGACCTCAACCTTGGGGTATTCCTCGGCGAGCTTGTTCACGATCTCGGAGAGCTTGCCCTTGTCGGCCTGCGTGCGCACGAACGGGTAGCCCTTGGGGAGCGTGTCGTTGAAGATCGCCTGACCCAGCGAGGTCTCCACGAGCCCGTTGCGCTCGTACGCCGCGATGGACTCCGGCGTGTCGCCTTCGGCCTCGAGGAACGTCAGACCGGGGATGCGCATGCGCACCTTGGCCTGCAGATCCAGCGTGCCCTCGTCCTTGGCCAGGATGGCCTCGCCGACCGAGCCGAACGCGCGGCCTTCGCCCTTCGCGCCCTGCTTGACCGTCGTGAGGTGGTGCAGACCGATGATCATGTCCTGCGAGGGCAGGGTCACCGGACGACCGTCCGAGGGCTTCAGGATGTTGTTCGAGGCGAGCATCAGGATGCGGGCCTCGGCCTGGGCCTCGACCGAGAGCGGCAGGTGGACGGCCATCTGGTCGCCGTCGAAGTCCGCGTTGAACGCGGCACACACGAGCGGGTGCAGCTGGATCGCCTTGCCCTCCACGAGCTGGGGCTCGAACGCCTGGATGCCGAGACGGTGCAGCGTGGGCGCGCGGTTCAGCAGCACGGGGCGCTCGCGGATGATCTCCTCGAGCACGTCCCACACCTCGGGGCGCGTGCGCTCCACGGCGCGCTTGGCGGCCTTGATGTTCTGCGAGTGACCGAGGTCGATCAGGCGCTTGATGACGAACGGCTTGAACAGCTCGAGCGCCATCTGCTTGGGCAGGCCGCACTGGTGCAGCTTGAGCTGCGGACCGACGACGATGACCGACCGGCCGGAGTAGTCGACACGCTTTCCGAGCAGGTTCTGGCGGAAGCGGCCCTGCTTGCCCTTGAGCATGTCGCTCAGGGACTTCAGTGCACGGTTGCCGGTACCGGTGACGGGGCGTCCGCGGCGGCCGTTGTCGAACAGCGCGTCGACGGCCTCCTGCAGCATCCGCTTCTCGTTGTTGACGATGATCTCGGGAGCACCCAGATCGATCAGGCGACGGAGGCGGTTGTTGCGGTTGATCACCCGGCGGTACAGGTCGTTCAGGTCGGAGGTCGCGAAACGGCCACCGTCCAGCTGCACCATCGGACGCAGCTCCGGCGGGATGACCGGGACGACGTCCAGGACCATCGATGCCGGGCTCATGCCGGTCTGCAGGAACGCGCTGACGACCTTGAGACGCTTGATCGCGCGGATCTTGCGCTGGCCCTTGCCCTCGGAGATCTGCAGGCGCAGGTTCTCGGACTCGGCCTGCAGGTCGAACGCCTCCAGGCGACGCTTGATCGACTCGGCGCCCATGTGGGCCTCGAAGTACTGACCGAAGCGGTCCTGGAGCTCGTGGAAGATCTCGTCCTCGCCCTTCAGGTCGCCAACGGACAGGGTGCGGAAGTCCTCCCACACCTTCTCCAGACGGACGATCTGGTCGTCGAAGGACTTGCGGATTCCCGCCATGTCCTTCTCGGCGGCATCCTTGACCTTCTTCTTCTGGTCTGCCTTGGCGCCCTCTTCCTCCAGGGCTGCCAGCTCCTCCTCCAGCTTGTGCAGGCGCGTGGCGATGCGCGAGTCGCGCCGGTCGCCGAGCGTCTTCAGCTCGAGACGGATGTTGTTCTCCTGCGTCGCGAGGTCGCGGTGACGCGCCTCCTCATCGACGGAGATCACCATGTACGCGGCGAAGTAGATGACCTTCTCGAGGTCCTTCGGCGCCATGTCCAGCAGGTATCCGAGGCGCGAGGGGACGCCCTTGAAGTACCAGATGTGGGTGACCGGAGCGGCGAGCTCGATGTGGCCCATGCGCTCACGACGGACGGAGGACTTGGTGACCTCCACGCCGCAGCGCTCGCAGACGATGCCCTTGAACCGGACGCGCTTGTACTTTCCGCACGCGCACTCCCAGTCGCGGGAGGGCCCGAAGATCTGCTCTCCGAAGAGGCCGTCCTTCTCGGGCTTGAGCGTGCGGTAGTTGATTGTCTCGGGCTTCTTGACCTCGCCGAACGACCAACGACGGATGTCGTCAGCAGTGGCTAGGCCGATGCGAAGCTGATCGAAAGTGTTTGATTCGAGCACTGGTTCTCCTGTGTGCTTTAAAAACTTCGGTGATTGAGTAGGCGGCTGCGCCGCCGTATCGAAATCGGTGCCGGAATCAGATCTCGTCGATGGACGAGGATTCGAAGCGGCTGGAGATGTTGATGCCGAGCTCTTCAGCAGCACGGAAGGCGTCGTCGTCGGTGTCGCGGAGGTTGACCGCAGTGCCGTCGGCCGAGAGGACCTCGACGTTCAGGCAGAGCGACTGCATCTCCTTCATGAGCACCTTGAACGACTCGGGGATGCCGGGCTCCTGGATGTTCTCGCCCTTGACGATCGCCTCGTACACCTTGACGCGGCCGAGGATGTCGTCGGACTTGATCGTGAGGAGCTCCTGGAGCGCGTATGCCGCACCGTAGGCCTCGAGGGCCCACACCTCCATCTCACCGAAGCGCTGTCCGCCGAACTGCGCCTTTCCACCCAGCGGCTGCTGGGTGATCATCGAGTACGGACCCGTCGAGCGCGCGTGGATCTTGTCATCCACGAGGTGGTGCAGCTTCAGGATGTACATGTAGCCGACCGAGACCGGCGCCGGGAACGGCTCACCCGAACGACCGTCGAACAGCAGGGTCTTGCCGGTCGAATCGATCAGGCGGTCGCCGTCGCGGGTGGGGTTCGTCGAGTCCAGCAGACCGGCGATCTCCTCCTCGGCGGCACCGTCGAACACCGGAGTGGCGACCTTGGTGCCGGGCGCGGCTTCGAAGGCCTGCGCCGGCAGGTGCTTGGCCCACGTCGGCTTGCCTTCGACCTTCCAGCCCTGCTGGGCGATCCAGCCGAGGTGAAGCTCCAGCACCTGGCCGAAGTTCATGCGACCGGGGATGCCGAGCGGGTTCAGGATGACCTGGACGGGCGTGCCGTCCGCGAGGAACGGCATGTCCTCGACGGGCAGGATCTTCGCGATGACACCCTTGTTGCCGTGGCGTCCGGCGAGCTTGTCGCCCTCGGTGATCTTGCGCTTCTGGGCGATGTAGACCACGACCCGGCGGTTGACGCCGGAGCCGAGCTCGTCGTCGCCGTCCTCGGCGTTGAACTCCTTGACCGCGATGATCGTGCCCTGCTCGCCGTGAGGCACCTTCAGGGACGTGTCGCGGACCTCGCGGCTCTTCTCGTTGAAGATCGCGCGCAGCAGGCGCTCCTCGGCCGAGAGCTCGGTCTCGCCCTTGGGCGTGACCTTGCCGACGAGGATGTCACCGGGCCGAACCTCGGCGCCGATGCGGATGATGCCGCGCTCGTCGAGGTCCTTCAGCAGATCCGGGCTCACGTTGGGGAGATCACGGGTGATCTCCTCCTTGCCGAGCTTGGTGTCGCGGGAGTCCACTTCGTACTCCTCGATGTGGATCGAGGAGAGGGTGTCGTCCTTGACCAGGTCCTGGCTGAGGATGATCGCGTCTTCGAAGTTGTGACCCTCCCACGTCATGAACGCCACCAGGAGGTTCTTGCCGAGCGCGAGCTCGCCGTTCTCCGTCGCGGGACCATCCGCGATGACCTGACCGGCCTCGACGCGCTCTCCGGCCGAGACCACGACGCGCTGGTTGTAGCTGGTGCCCTGGTTGGAGCGGTCGAACTTGCGCAGGAAGTACTGCTGCGTGCCGCCCTCGTCCAGCTGCACGGTCACGACGTCCGCAGACACCTCGAGGACGACGCCCGCCTTCTCGGTGGTGACGACATCGCCGGCGTCGATGGCCGCGAAGCCCTCCATGCCGGTGCCCACCACGGGCGACTCGGAACGCAGGAGCGGAACGGCCTGGCGCTGCATGTTCGCACCCATGAGGGCGCGGTTCGCGTCGTCGTGCTCGAGGAACGGGATCAGCGAGGTCGCGACCGACACCATCTGGCGCGGCGAGACATCCATGTAGCCGATCTCGTCCGCGTGGAAGAGGTCGACCTCTCCGCCCTTCTTGCGGGCCAGGACGCGGTCCTCCGTGAAGTGACCGTCCGCCTTCAGAGGCGCGTTGGCCTGGGCGACGATGTAGTCCTCTTCGACGCTGGCCGTGAGGTAGTCGATCTGGTCGGTGACCCGGCCGTCGACCACCTTGCGGTACGGCGTCTCGATGAAGCCGAACGAGTTGATGCGCGCGAACGATGCGAGCGATCCGATCAGGCCGATGTTCGGGCCTTCCGGGGTCTCGATCGGGCACATGCGACCGTAGTGCGACGGGTGGACGTCACGGACCTCGACGCCGGCGCGCTCACGCGACAGACCACCGGGGCCGAGCGCGGAAAGGCGACGCTTGTGGGTCAGACCCGCGAGCGGGTTGTTCTGGTCCATGAACTGCGACAGCTGAGAGGTTCCGAAGAACTCCTTGATCGCGGCGACGACGGGGCGCACGTTGATCAGGGTCTGCGGCGTGATCGCCTCGATGTCCTGCGTGGTCATGCGCTCGCGGACGACGCGCTCCATGCGCGACAGGCCGGTGCGAACCTGGTTCTGAATCAGCTCGCCGACCGCGCGGATGCGACGGTTGCCGAAGTTGTCGATGTCGTCGATGTCCATGCGGATCTCGGCCGGCTTGCCGCCGCGGAGACCGTTGAACGTCGTGTCGCCGCGGTGCAGGCGGACGAGGTACTTGATCGTCGCGACGATGTCGGCGACGGTCAGGACCGAGTCCGACAGGGGCGCGTCCAGGCCGAGCTTCTGGTTGATCTTGTAACGACCGACCTTCGCCAGGTCGTAGCGCTTGGAGTTGAAGTAGAAGTTGTCCAGCAGCGCACGGGCAGCCTCGGCGGCGACCTGCTCGCCCGGGCGCAGCTTGCGGTAGATGTCGCGGAGCGCATCCTCCTTGGAGAGGATGGTGTCCTTCGCGAGGGTCTCCTCGATCGAGTCGAATCCGGCGAACTCCTCGAGGATCTCCTCGCTGGTCAGACCCAGCGCCTTGAGGAACACGGTGACCGACTGCTTGCGCTTGCGGTCGATGCGCACGCCGACCTGGTCGCGCTTGTCGATCTCGAACTCGAGCCATGCGCCACGGCTGGGGATGATGCGCGCCGAGACGATGTCCTTGTCGGAGGTCTTGTCCGGCGTCCGGTCGAAGTACACACCGGGCGAGCGGACCAGCTGCGAGACCACGACACGCTCGGTGCCGTTGATGATGAACGTGCCCTTGCCGGTCTGGAGCGGGAAGTCGCCCATGAAGACCGTCTGGGTCTTGATCTCACCGGTCTGGTGGTTCATGAACTCGGCCTCGACGTACAGCGGGGCGGCGTAGGTCTTGCCGCGCTCCTTGCACTCGTCGATGGAGTACTTCTCCGGCTCGAGGTACGGGTTGGTGAACGAGAGCTGCATGGTCTCGCTCAGATCCTCGATCGGCGAGATCTCCTCGAAGATCTCCTCGAGGCCGCTGATCTCAGGCACGTCGGTGCGGCCGGTGCTCTTGGCCTCGGCCACGCGCGCCTTCCACTGCTCGTTGCCGACGAGCCAGTCGAAGGACTCCGTCTGCAGCGCGAGAAGGTCAGGGACCGTCAGCGTGTCTGTGATCTTGGCGAACGAGAGGCGGGATGCTCCGCGGCCGTTCTTGATGGTGGGGGTGGTAGATGCGTTGCGCGCAGCAGCCAAGGGGATTACCTCCGTGGGCCCGGGGCGGGGCTCGTTTCCTTGTCGTCAGGGTGGAGTGCTCATTTGTCCCCGAAACCTGGGCGCCACACTCCGCTTCAGAAAGGTGAGTTCGAGAAGCGGGGGCACGCAGGCACAGCCGACCACCATATGAGGGCAGGGGGAATCCAAGAGCGCAAGGAACGACTATACCCGGTATGCCACGCCGTGTCCAGTCGAGTTCTTGAAAAGATCGCTCTCGTACGGTATAACGCGACCTGAGGCCCCGCATTCCCCGATCGGCAGGTCTTCCCGTACCGCGACCGCGGGCACGCGCGCGTCGGACGGGACGCGTGCCCGGCGGGACGGGTGCCGCGGATCCGACCCCGTTCCGCCCCTCGCGCAGCCCGAGGATCGGCACGGCATCCCCTCTGGTGCATACAGCCGAATACAGGCCATGATGGCGTCATGACTGGGGCTCGAGAGCCCGTGATCCGCACGCCCGACCAGCGGATCCGGGTGTTCGTGAGTTCGACCCTGCGCGAACTCGCCGAGGAACGCCGCGCCGTCCGCGCCGCGATCGAACGCATGCAGCTGGCTCCGGTCATGTTCGAGCTCGGCGCCCGCCCGCACCCGCCCCGAGAGCTCTACCGCTCCTACCTGGCCCAGAGCGACGTCTTCATCGGCATCTACGCCGACAGCTACGGCTGGATCGCCCCCGACGAGCAGATCTCCGGACTCGAAGACGAATACACCCTGGCCCCCCGCCAGATGCCCAAACTCATCTACATCAAAAGGAGCGACCACCGCGAGCCGCGTCTGCGCGACCTCATCACCCGCATCCAGATCGACGACACCGCCGCCTACCTCCCCTTCGACTCCCCGGAACAGCTCGGCACCCAGGTCAGCGCCGATCTGGCCACGCTGCTGGCGGAACGGTTCGACGAGTCCCGCGCGCTCGCGGCGCCGCTGGAGTCGGATGCCGCGACCTCGCTGATCGCCCGGGTGCCTGCCCCGTACACCACGACGATCGGCCGCGAGCGTGAGATCGCCGAGGTCCGCGAGCTGCTCTCCCGCGGCACCGACCGCGTGATCAGCCTGATCGGCCCGGGCGGCATCGGCAAGAGCCGCCTGGCCATCGAGGTCGCACTCGCCGCCCGCGGGCTGTTCCCGGACGGCGTGTACTTCGTCGGGCTCGAGAACGTCCTGGAGCCGGGCCTGCTGCTGCCCACCATCGCGTACACGCTGGGCATCCGGGACAACGGAGAAGCGGTACTCGAGGAGCGCATCTCCCGCGCGCTCGCCGAGCGCAACGTGCTGCTCGTGCTGGACAACTTCGAGCAGATCGTCGATGCGGCCCCCGTGCTGGTGCGGCTGTACACGGTGGCCCCGACCGCGAGCTTCCTCGTGACCAGCCGCATCGTGCTGCGCATCCGGGGCGAGCAGGTGTACGACGTGCGCGCGCTGGGCACGCCCGGCCCGAACGCCCCGGGCACCCTGGAGCGCGCGCGGCAGTCCACGGCGGTTCAGCTGTTCGTCGATCGCGCCCAGGCCGCCAAGCCGTCCTTCGCGCTCACGGAGGACAACGCCGGTGCCGTCATGGACATCTGCCGGCGGCTCGAGGGGCTCCCGCTCGCGATCGAGCTGGCGGCCGCGAAGCTGCGGATACTCACCCCCGCCGGCATCGCCGAGCGGCTCAAGCAGAGCCTGCCCCTGCTGACGGCGGCCGTCCGCGATCTGCCGGACCGGCACCGGACGATGCGCGCCACCCTGGACTGGAGCGTCGGCCTGCTTGCGGCGCAGGACCGCGCACTGCTGGAGGACCTCGGGGTGTTCGCCGAGCGCTTCTCGCTCGAGGCGGTGGAGGCGATCGGCGTCGGGCGCTCCTGGGACGGCCACGCCATCGACGCGATCACCGCCCTGATCGACGGCTCGCTGGTCACGCAGAGCGAGGTGCAGGGCCGGCCGGTGCTGTCGCTGCTGGCCATCGTCCGCGAGTACGCCCTGGGCAGGCTCAAGGAGCGCGGCGAGGCGGACGTGATGCGCGCCGCACATGCCGATTACTACACCGCGCTGGTGCGTCGGGATGGCGGGCATCTGCGCAGCACGAGTCAAGTGGCCACGCTGGCGGCCCTGACCGTGGAGCTGGCGAACCTGCGTGCCGCCATCCGGCATCTGGTCTACACCGACCGGCTCGACGACGCGGCCGAGTTCGCCTGGGGTCTGCTCATCTACTGGTGGATCATGGGCCTGTTCGGGGGCGTCCGGGTGTGGATGCTGGAACTGCTCGGCAAGGAGCAGCCCATCCGGTCCCGCTCGCGCGCGATCGCCTGGTTCTTCGCACTGTGGGGCGAGATGTGGCAGCGCCCGTCCGAGGAGGTCGTGGCCGGGCTGGCCGAGTGCGTCCGGCTGTTCACCGACAGCGGGGACGAGGATGCCGCGGCGATGGCGCTGGCGGCTCGCGCGACCGCGCGCGTGCAGCTGCCGCAGCCGGACATCGAGACCGCGTCGCGGGAGCTCGATGACGCGGTGGAGCGGCTGCACCGCCTGGGCAACAGCTGGGGCGAGGCGATCACGCAGGTGTCGCTGGGCCGGGTCGCGTGGCTGCGCGGGTCACGCGAGGATGCGCTCACGCACTTCCAGCGAGCCAGCGCGGTCGCCGACGCCGGCGGGGATCTGTTCACCCGCTCGGTGGCCGGCAACCAGATCGGACGACTGCTGCTGGTCGGCGGCCAGGTCGCCGAGGCCGAGGAGGTGTTCCGGCGGACCCTGGTGGACTCGGTCACGCTGCATCACGAGGAGGGCGTGGCCTACGGGCTGGAGGGCATCTGCGCCATCGCGGCGGCGCACGGGGACGCGCGCCGCGCCGGTGCCCTGTCGGCCGCGGCGGCCGCCATCCGCCACCGGATCGGCGTCTTCGACGTGGAGGCCTTCACCGTGCACGAGCTGTCGCTGGATGCCGTCCGCCGCAGCGACCCGGATGCGGTGGCCGCCGGCGAACGCGAGGGCGTGCAGCTGACGATGGCCGAAGCCGTCGCCCTCGCCCTTCCGGAGCCCGAGCGTGCGCTGGCCACCGAGGCGCTGTCGCACTGGTAGGGCACCGGCCCCGGCATCCTCGGTCCGTTCCGAAGCCGTGTCTTCACGGGAGCTGACGTCGGATTCGGATGCCGGCGCGCTCGTGGCCCGATTCCGCTGCGAAGATCCGAGCCTGCGACCGCGGTGGCGTCCGGCTCAGGCCGGCCGTGCATGCCGGAAGCGCACCCGCGCGCCGGGCCGCGCTTGCGCGAGCAGGTCGAGCGCGGCATCCGTCGCCACCGCGAGGACCGGATACCCGCCGGTGACCGGCCCGTCGGCGAGCAGGATGGTCGGCCGTCCGCTGGGCGGCACCTGCAGCGCACCGGGCACCATGCCCTCGCTCGGCAGCTCGTCCGTGCGGGTGCGGGCGAGCGCCGGTCCGTCCAGGCGCATCCCGACCCGGTCCGCGTCGGTGGTGACCGTCCAGACCGCCTCGTACAGGACGGACAGCGCGGATGCCGCGAACCAGTCCGCGCGCGGACCCGGAGCCAGAGCGACCTCGATCTCGTCGTCGTGCGGCGCACCCCACGGCGCCACCACGGCGACCGGGATGGCATCCGCCGGTTCGGCGCCGACCGGCAGCGCGTCGCCGGCCCGCAGCGGAGGCCGCCCGATGCCGGCCAGCACATCGCTCGCCCGCGATCCGAGCACCGGCGCGGCGTCGATCCCGCCCCGCACCGCCAGGTACGCGCGTGCGCCGGCGTCGAACCAGTCCAGCTGCAGCTGCGCTCCCGCGGGCCACGGGTGCGCCTCGTAGGGGTCCCGCTCGCGTCCGTCCAGGCGGATCGGTCCCCACGCGCCGGTCACCGCGAACCACAGGTCGCGCAGCGCGACCGCACGGAAAGCGCCCATCGTCACCTCGACCGCCGCCGCGTCCTCGGGGTTGCCCAGCAGTCGGTTGGCGGTGCGCAGCGCGCCGCGGTCCAGCGCCCCGGAGCCGGCGACGCCCCACGAGGCCGAGCCGGCACGCCCCAGGTCCTGCACGGTGGCCAGCAGTCCCGGCTCGAGGACCTGCAGCCCCGGAGCGCCCGGCCGCGGGGCTCGCGCACTGCCTGACGGCGCCGCTGCGGTCTCGTTGTCCGATGGCGCCGCTGCGGTCTCGTTGTCCGATGGCGCCGTTGCCGCCCGGCCGCCTGACGGCGCCGCTGCCGTCCGGCCGCCCGGCGCGACCGGACGGAACCGCACCCGCGTGCCGGGTGACAGCAGCACCGGCGAGGCGGCATCCGGGTCGAACAGCGCAGCGGACGTGGTGCCGATCAGCCGCCACCCGCCCGGGGTGTCCCGCGGATACGCGCCGGTGAAACCCGCGGCCAGGCCGACCGCACCACGCGGCACGCGCGTGCGCGGGCTGGGCAGGCGGGGCACGTCGAAGGTCCAGTCCGGGCTGATGAGGTATCCGAATCCGGGGGCGAACCCGGTGAAGGCGACCGTCCACTCCGCGGCCGCGTGAGCGCGCACGAGTTCGTCGGCGCTCACCCCGAGCAGCTCTGCCGTCTCGGCCAGGTCCGCGCCGTCGTACCCGACCTCCAGCTCGACGAGCGGTGCATCCGCGGTCGCGGCGGCGGCGGCATCCGTCGTCGCACCGGCGACCCACGACCGCACCGCTGCGAGCGGGACGCGGGCGGGATCGACACGCACCAGCACCGTGCGGGCGGCCGGGACGAGGTCCACGACACCGGGGGGTCGCGTCGCTTCGAGCCGAGCCCGCAGCGCGACGGCCGCATCGAGGGAATCGACCTCGACCAGCACGGCGTGCTGGCCCATCGGGAGAATTCGCACGGGCAGCGGATTCACCACGGCGCCCGCACCCCGATGCCCTCGGCATCCAGCGCTGCCCGCACCGCGCGGGCCATGGCGACCGCCGCGGGCGAGTCGCCATGCAGGCACAGGGATACCGCGTCGGCGGGCACCGGCATCCCGTCCCGTGTCTCGACCACTCCCTCGCGGACGAGGCGCACCGCGCGGGCGGCGACCTCGGCGGGATCGTGCAGCAGCGCCCCGGGCTCCCCGCGGGGGACCAGGGAGCCGTCCGGACGGTAGCCGCGGTCCAGGAAAGCTTCGCGGACGAAGGGCAGCCCCGCGGTGCGCGTCGCGTGCTCAATCCGCCCGGCGAGCCCCAGCACCGCGACCGGCCGGCCGAGCCGGGCGGCGAGGTCGGCGACCGCCGCGACGACCGCGTCCGCGTGCGCGGCGTCCGCGGTGACCGCGTGGTACAGCGCGCCGTGGGGCTTGACGTAGCGGACGTCGGCGCCGGCGTCGACGAGCGCAGCCAGCTGCGCGGCCACGGCGGAAGTCAGCTCGGCGGGCCGCATCGCCAGAGGGACCCGGCCGAAGTTCGCCGGATCCGGGTACGAGGGGTGTGCGCCGATGGCGACGCCGAACCGCGCCGCGCGGTCGACCGCCACGGTCAGGGACGCGGCATCCCCGGCGTGGCCGCCGCATGCGATGCTCGCGCTGGAGATCACCGCGAACATCGCCTCGTCGTCCGCCGTCGGAATGCCCGCGACCGTCTCGCCGAGGTCCGCGTTGAGGTCGATCCAGGCCATGCTCCACGGTATCGCCGGGCGGCAGCGCATAACTCCTGCAATCCTGACCCGATGCGCGCCCGTACTCGCGCCAGTATGCGGCGTGACCGCCGCCCGCCTCGACGAATGCAGGAGTTATGCGCCGAAGGGCCACCAGGCACGGGTTACGACTGCGTAAAGGCTCGAGCGCCGCGGGTGCGGCGCGCCCGCGCGCCAGGCAGGATGGACGCATGGCCCGATCCTCCGAGCGCGTCGCCGCCGGCACGCAGCTGCTCCAGGTCCGCGATGTCGCGGTCGAGTTCCGGACGGTCGATGGCACCGTCCACGCCGTGGAAGGCGTGGACCTCGACCTGGCCGCGGGCGAGACACTCGCCATCGTCGGCGAGTCCGGCTCAGGCAAGTCCACGACCGCGATGGCCGTGATCGGCCTGCTGCCCGGCAACGGCCGGGTGACCAAGGGCAGCATCCTCTTCGAGGGCGAAGACCTGGTCGGCGCCTCGGAGACCGTGATGCGCGGCATCCGCGGCGCGGCCATCGGGCTGGTGCCGCAGGATCCGATGTCGAACCTCAACCCGGTCGCCAAGATCGGGAGCCAGGTTGCCGAGACGCTGCTCGCGCACGGACTGGCCACCCGCCGGGACGTCGACCGCAAGGTCGTCGAGACGCTCGCCGCCGCCGGGCTGCCCGACGCCGCGGAGCGCGCCAAGCAGTATCCGCACGAGTTCTCCGGCGGCATGCGCCAGCGAGCCCTGATCGCCATCGGACTGGCCTGCAACCCTCGCCTGCTGATCGCCGACGAGCCCACCAGCGCGCTGGATGTGACCGTGCAGCGGACGATCCTCGACCAGCTCGAGCGGATGACCGGCGAACTGGGCACCGCGCTGATGCTGATCACCCACGACCTCGGCCTCGCTGCCGAGCGCGCGTCGCGCGTGGTCGTGATGCACCGGGGCCGGATCGTCGAGCAGGGTCCTGCCCGGCAGATCCTCGAGGACCCCCAGGAGCCGTACACGCAGGCGCTGGTCCGCGCCGCGCCCTCGGTGGCGGCGGTGCGACTGCGCCCGGAGGCCTTCCGCAAGCCGACGTCCGAGAACCGGGCGACGGATGCCGCGGCATCCGCGCCGGATTCGACCGTACCGGCGGAACCGATCGCGGTGTCCGAGCCCGCTGCGGTGTCCGAGCCCGCTGCGGTGTCGGAGCCCGCTGCGGTGTCGGACCGCACGCCCGGCGGGACCCAGCCGGCCGCGCCCGACTACATCGTGGAAGTCGAGAACCTCACGAAGGTGTTCAAGATCCGCGGCCGCAAGGAGGAGTTCACGGCGGTCGACGGCGTCTCGTTCGCGATCCCCCGCGGTGAGACCGTGGCGATCGTCGGCGAGTCCGGATCGGGCAAGACGACCACCGCACGGATGGTGCTGAAGGTCGTCGACCCGACCAGCGGCGTCATCCGCTTCGACGGGCAGGACGTCGAGAGCCTCAAGGGCAAGCAGCTGAACTCCTTCCGCCAGCGGGTGCAGCCGATCTTCCAGGACCCGTACTCGTCACTGAATCCGATGTTCTCCATCGAGCGGCTGATCATGGAGCCGTTGGACTTCTACAAGCGCGGGTCCGCCAAGGAGCGCTCCGCGCGCGTCCGGCAGCTCCTCGACGACGTCGCGCTGCCGCAGTCGATGCTGCGCCGGTATCCGTCCGAGCTGTCCGGCGGTCAGCGTCAGCGCGTCGCGATCGCGCGCGCCCTCGCCCTCTCCCCCGACCTGATCGTGTGCGATGAGCCCGTGTCCGCCCTGGACGTGCTCGTGCAGGACCAGATCCTCCGGCTGCTCAGCGACCTGCAGAGCGAGTACGGCCTGAGCTACCTGTTCATCTCGCACGACCTGGCGGTGGTCCGTCTGATCAGCGACTACGTGTGCGTCATGAAGGACGGTGTGCTGGTCGAGGCGGCGACGTCCGAGGAGATCTTCACCAATCCCCGCGACCCGTATACGCGCCGGCTGCTCGCGTCGATCCCCGGCAACGAGCTGGACATCGCCGTCTGAGCCACGGATGCCGCGGCATCCCCCGCTCGCCTCATCCCCCGCGGCGCGCCCTTCCCCGCTCACCTGTCACAACACGCCGAGCGCGCCCGCACATCGCGACAGGCGAGCGGAGACCAACCGCCGAGCCACGCCGCACTTCGCGGCCGGGCACCTCACCCCTCGCGCCATCCCCGCTCACCTGTCACAACACGCCGCGCCGGGCCGCAGTTCGTGACAGGCGAACACCGGATGCCGGGGCAGCGGCACCCGGTCGCGACGGCACTCGATGCCGGGTCAGCGCATGCGGGTGCGGGGGTCCATCGCCTCGCGCAGCGCCTCACCGAGCAGCGTGAAGCCCAGCGCGGTGATCATGATGCAGATGCCGGGCAGGAACGCCAGATACGGGGCGATCGCCAGCTCGGACTGCGCGTAGGTGAGCATCCGACCCCACTCCGCCGTCTCGGGGCGTCCACCGCCGAGTCCCAGGAACGACAGGGCCGCGGCATCGATGACGGCCGTGGCGAGGCTCAGGGTGCCCTGCACGATGACCGGACCGACCGAATTCGGCAGCACGTGGCTCATCGTGATCTTGCCGCGGCCCAGGCCGAGCGTCTGCGCGGACAGGACGTAGTCCGCGCTGCGCTGCTGCAGCATCGACGATCGCAGCAGGCGCGCGAAGATCGGCACCTGCGAGACTCCGATCGCGATCATCACCGCGAACGGCGTCTGGCCGAGCAGCGCGGCGATCGAGACGGCCAGCAGCAGGCTCGGCACGGAGAGCAGGATGTCAATGAATCGCATCAGCACGTTGTCGACTTGGCCGCCGAACATGCCGGCGATGAGGCCGATGAGCATGCCACCGGCCAGGCCGAACGCGGTCGAGATGACACCGATGAGCAACGATGCCTGTGCACCCCAGATCAGCTTGGACAGGACGTCGCCGCCGAAGCGGTCCAGGCCGAGCGGGAACTGCGGCAGCTCGCCGGGGCCGGGGATGTGCGTCGGGGTGATGTAGGCCTGTCCCGGCAGCGCGTTGGGCGGGTAGGGCGCGAGCCACGGGGCGAGCATCGAGACGAGCACGAACAGCCCGACGATGACCGCGCCGATCCAGGCGGACGGGTTGTGTCGCAGCCGGTTCCAGACGTCGCGCCAGAATCCTCCGCGGGTCTGCGCCGCAAGCAGCTCGTGATCGACGACGGCGGTGTCATCGACCGGTCCGCCCGCGGGCGCCGGTGGCAGGATCGCCGAGGTCACGGGGCACCTCCCGCAGCCGTGGGGGGGGGGGGGGGGGGCGGGGGGGGGCCCGCGCCGCACAAGCAGAAAAGCAACACCACAACCGCAGGG
>NZ_JANJFE010000007.1:0-154634 GCF_024623505.1 Microbacterium sp. zg.B48 | reverse complement strand
CCGTTAGCCCGTGCTCGCGGCCCACCGCCCCCCCCCGCCCCCCCCCCGCGCCCCCCGGGGAGCTGTCCGATCAGAACGATCATGAGACCCTCACTCTCGGGTCGATGAAGCCGTAGGAGACATCCACGGCGAGGTTGATCAGCGCGTAGCCGATGGCGATGAAGATGATGAATCCCTGCAGGACGGCGTAGTCGCGCTCGAAGATGGCGTCGGCCATGAACTGCCCGATGCCCGGGTAGGCGAAGACCTTCTCGGTCAGCACCGCCCCCGAGATCAGCAGACCGGTCTGCAGGCCCACCGTGGTGACGACCGGGAGCATCGCGTTGCGCAGGATGAAGCGGTTGCGGATGGTGCCCAGCGAGACGCCCTTGGCGCGGCCGGTGCGCACATAGTCGGCGTTCTGCACCTCCAGCACGGATGCGCGGGTGATGCGCACGATGATCGCCAGCGGGATGGTGCCGAGGGCGATCGCCGGCAGGATCAGGTGCAGGATGGCATCCCACGCGGCATCGAACTCACCGGTCAGCAGTCCGTCCAGCACGTAGAAGCCGGTGGGGTGGGTCGCATCGATCCGCGGGTCCTGTCGCCCGTCGGAGGGCAGCCAGCCGAGCTGGACCGCGAAGACGTACTTGAGGATGAACGCGAGGAAGAACACCGGGATCGTGATGCCGATGAGGCTCGAGGCGACGGCGACGTGGTCGGTGGCCTTGCCGTGACGGCGGGCGGCCCAGTATCCCAGCGGGATGCCGATGCCGACGGCGAAGATGAGCGCCGCGATGGACAGTTCCAGCGTCGCCGGGAAACGGCGGCCGAACTCCTCCAGCACGAGCCGGCTGGTCATGATCGAGGCGCCGAAATCGCCCTGCAGCAGCCTGCCGATCCAGACGAAGTACTGCTCGATGATGGGCCGGTTGAACCCGTACAGCTCGTTGATCCGCTCGATCGCCTCCGGCGTCGCCTTCTCTCCGAGCAGTGCCACGGCCGGCCCGCCGGGCAGGGACCGGACCCACAGGAACAGCAGGATCGACAGACCCAGGAGCGTGGGGATCAGGTACAGAAGACGTTTGCCGATGACGCGCAGCACTGAGGGGAACTCCGGAGGATCAGGGGGCGGGTGCAGGCGGTGCGACCAAGCCCGGCGAGAAGGGATGACGCGGATGCCGCGGGCAGGCTGTGTGGCCGGTCCGCGGCATCCGCTCGATCGTTGCTACTCGCTGAGCTCGATCGTGTTGAACACCTCGTCGTTGACCGGGCTGGCCGGGTACGACGTCACGCGCGGGTCGAACGCCAGCGAAGGCGCCGGGTGCGCGAGCGGGATGCCGGGGTTGAACTCGGCGATCATCTCGTTGATCTGCTTGTACAGCTCGGTCTGCTCGTCGATGTCCGCGATGCCGCGGGCCTCGGTGAGCGCGGTGAACAGCTCCTGGTTGTCGAAGCCCCATTCGTTGGAGGCCTGGCCGAAGAACACGCCCACGAAGTTGTCCGTGTCGTTGTAGTCACCGGTCCAGCCCAGCAGGTGCAGACCGTGATCCGCGCCACCCTGGATGCGGTCCAGGTACGCCGGGTTCCACTCGTTGCCCGTCGGGGTGACGGTGATCCCGACCGCCTCCAGCTGCGAGGCCAGGTTCGTGAAGATCTGCTCCGGGTTGGGCATGTACGGCCGCGACACGTTCGTCGGGTAGTTGAACATCAGCGTCAGGCCGTTCGGGTACCCCGCTTGGGCGAGCAGCTGCTTGGCCAGGTCGGGGTCGTAGTCGTACGTGGTGACATCCTCGTTCCAGCCGGTGACCACCGGCGGGATGAACTGCGAAGCCACCTCGGTGCCTTCGGGCAGCACCTGCGTGACCAGGGCCTCCTTGTCGATCGCGTGCGCGATCGCCTCGCGCACCAGCGGGTTCGCCAGCTCGGGGACGGCCTGGTTCATGCCGAGGTACAGGATCGTGAACGGGTCACGCTGCATCACGTTGTAACCGGCCTCTTCGAGGGCGGCGGTGTCGGCCGGAGCCACGAGGTCGTAGCCGTCGATGTCGCCGGCTTCGAGGGCCTGACGGCGGGCGGTCGGGTCGCCGATGGTGCGGAAGATGATCTCCTGCACCTGACCCTGCTCGCCCCAGTAGTCCGGGTAGGCCTCGAGGGTGACCTGCTCGCCGGGCTCCCACGAGTCGAACATGAACGGTCCGGTGCCGACCGGGTGGCCGTTCGCGTATTCGCTCAGGGTGGGAGCCTCTTCGGTGCCGCCGACGGCATCGGCGTCGAACTCGGCCAGAGCGGTCGGGCTCTGCATCGAGAAGGCCGGCAGCGACAGCGCCGCGATGAAGCCGGCGAACGGCTGGGTCAGCGTGACGGTCGCGTGCGCGTCGTCATCGACGGAGCACGAGTCGTAGACCGCGGTCTCGGGGGTGTCAGCGAAGCCCCTGAAAAGCGACCCGTAGTAGTACGAGAGGCTCTCCGACTGTGCCAGACCGGTCCAGTTGTACCAGCGGTCGAAGTTGGTGCACACGGCCTCGGCGTTGAAGTCGGTGCCGTCCTGGAACGTGACACCCTCCTTCAGCGTGAAGGTGTAGGACAGGCCGTCCTCGGACTGTTCCCAGCTCTCGGCGAGCAGGGGCGCGGGATCGGCTGTTCCGGGCTCCACCCCGACCAGACCCTCGAAGATCTGACGCGAGACGCGGAAGGTCTCGCCGTCGCTGGCGAATGCGGGGTCCAGGCCGGACGGGTCGTTGGACGCGGCGAAGACGAACGTGCTGTCGACGTCGGAGGAATCGTCCGCACTGCCGCCATCACGCTCGCTCGCGCACGCCGTGAGCACCAGCGCGCCCAGGGCGACGACCGCGGCGCCGGTCATCCAGCGCTTTCTCGAACTGTGGAGCATCTGTTGTGCACCTTCCATGAATCTGCGGGCGGCGGGAGCGCGGGATTTCGCGCGGCTTCGCCCGCAAGGGGTGTGATGCTACGACGCTACCCGGGCGGGACTCCGGCGGCCATTACGCCTGGGTCTCGATTGTGTTTCGGCTCGGCGGGGCCGGGTTCGCCCCGCGGACGGGCTTTTCCTGCGCACCGGGCCGTGCGCGGGATACCGTTGGGTCATGGCCCGCGCCCGGTTCGAGGAACCTCCCGCGTCCGTGCGGCTGTCGAACGGCACCCTCGCGCACGTGGTCCGCTCGGCGTACGCCGGCGGCTGGGAGCTGGCCGTCGACGGCACCCCGCAGTCCCACGTCGACCTGGACGACCCGACGCACCTGCACTTCGAGTACGTGGCGCGCATGGGGGCGGTCATCGACCAGCTCCGGATGCCGGGGCAGCCGCTCACGGCCGTGCACCTCGGCGCCGGTGCCATGACTCTGCCGCGGTATGTCGAGGCGACCCGGCCCGGATCGCGCCAGCAGGTTCTCGAGCTGGAGCCGGCGCTGGTGGAGCTGGTGCGCAGCGAACTGCCCCTGCCGCGCGGCGCGTCGATCCGGGTGCGGATCGGGGACGCTCGCGAGGGGCTCGCCCGCCTGCCCGCCGGTCTGCTGGGCAACGTCGACCTGCTCATCTCCGACGTGTTCGCCGGAGCGCAGACGCCCGCGCACCTGACGACGGTCGAGTTCTACACCGCCGCCGAGCGGCTGCTCGCCCCCGAGGGAGTGCTCCTGGTCAACGTCGCCGACGGCGCCGGACTGGCCTTCGCGCGTCGGCAGATCGCGACGGTGCGGGCGGTGTTCCCGCACGTGCTGGTCCTGGCCGAGGTGCAGGTGCTGAAGGGCCGGCGTTTCGGCAACCTGGTGATCGCGGCATCCCGCTCGCCCCTGCCGGACCAGTGGCTGCCGCGGCTGATGGCGGCCGGTCCGCACCCGGCGAAGGTCGCACAGGGCGCGGAGCTGGACGAGCTGGTGCGCAGCTCGCGCGTGGCGACGGATGCCGATTCCACGCCGTCACCGAAACCCGCGGACTCGGTCTTCCAGCGCTGATCGGCTCGGCCGCCGCCTGCGCGAGTCCGGAACGCGGCGTGTCGCGGTCATCAACGGCGTGCCCCCGGCGCGAGTCCGCGGACCCGGGGCACACTGGAGGAGCGAGCCTGGTCGCGCGGAGAGGAGTCGAAGTGAGCTACATCCACGGGTATGACCCCGACACCCTGCGTGAGCGGGTCGATCCGCGCGAATGCAAGGAGAGGCTGGACGAGATCGGCGAGCAGCGGAGCCTTCCCGCGCTGCTGGAACGGGTCTGGCTGCTGAAGGTCCTGGACCGCCTCGAAGACTCCCTCGTGCTCTCGGAGCAGTCGGTGCGCGTGGCGCGCATGGCCGGCACCCGCAAGGATCTGCTGCGCGCGCGCGTCCTGCACGCGTCGGTGCTGCACTTCCGTGGCGCGTATGCCGCGGCCGAGCAGGAGCTGACCTCCTGCGCCTACGAAGCCGAGGGCAAGGAGTGGAACGCGATCGCCGCGTTCGCCTACCAGCACCGCGGCAAGGTCCACTACGACGCCGGCGACTTCGCGGCCGCCCGCTCGGACTTCAAGCGCGCGCTGTTCCTGCGCCAGGAGTCCGGCGCCACCGACGACCAGCTCGAGTCGACCCTGCTCGCGATCGATGCCGCCGACCGCCGCCGTTCCAGCGCGTCCGTCGCGAGCTGAGCCCGCTTCCCCGCACGTGTCGTAAGCACGTTCTACTCTTCCCCCCATGTCGGAACTGTCCCGTGTGCGCGTCTGGGCCGACGCGCTGATCGTCCGCCACCTGGACCCCTCGTGGTCCTTCGGGTTCGACAACGCCAAGCGCCGGGCGGGTCTGTGCGACTTCACCCGTCAGCGCATCAGCGTGTCGCGCTACCTTGCCGCGCGGTACGACGACGACACCAATCACCAGACGCTGCTGCACGAGGTCGCGCATGCCCTCGCCGGCGCCGCGGCGGGGCACGGCCCGAAGTGGAAGGCCGTCGCGCGCGATCTCGGCTACGTCGGGGGCACCACCCACCACGGCGAGACGGCGGTCGAACTGGCGCCGTGGATCGGAGTCTGCCCCTCGGGGCACCTGGCCTATCGGCACCGCAGGGTGACGCGGCCGACGTCGTGCGCGAAATGCGCACCGCGCTTCGACGAGCGCTTCGTCTTCTCCTGGACGCGGCGCGAGATCAGCCCCGCCGCCCGCCTGGCTGCGATGACACCGCGCTCGTAGGGCGCATCCTGCGGCGTGCGACGCGCGGCCTGCGGCGTGCGTCGCGCGGCCTGCGCGTCGCCGGGCATTCGGCTGCCGAGCCCGCCTGACCCGCCGCGGGCATCGCGTCAGACCGCGCGGAACTCCCCCGCACGCAGGATCGGAACGACGGATGCCGCATCCACCGCGGCCGCGGCATCCACCTCGTCGCCGCGACCGCGCCCGGTCAGTTCACGGCCGGAACCGCTCGCGGTGAGCAGGTGCCGGGTCGCGCGCCGGAGCGCGTGGAACGCCTCGCCCGCGACCGCAGCCTCCGGCGACGAGTGGTCCAGGCCGAGGGCTGCGAGCGCGTCGATGACGGCGCCCGCACCGAGGTGATCCTCGACGGCGAACCGCACCGTCGACCCGGCCCCGCGTCCGGTCCGCTCGCCGGCTGCGAGGATGTTGACGCTCGTGCGTCCGCCGCGCCGCTGCTGGTCCGCGTACACGGCAGCGGCCACCGCGGAGGCGTTGCGCAGGGCGCCGAGCAGCACGACCGCGCCGCTGGGCGCGGCGGCCGCAGCGACCGCGGCGCCGTTGATCGAGGTCGCTGTGGTCGCGGCATCCAGCCGGAAGGCCGCCTCGGTCTCGAGGGTCCGGATGACCGTGGTCGAGAAGCGCAGCACGTCCACCACCACGACGATGTCGGCGGGCGCAAGGCGGGCAAGGCCCTCGAGGCCCCAGTCCAGGCGCACCTGGTACGTCGACTGGTCGAAAGGGGGCATCGGTCCAGCGTAGAGCGGCGGGTGCGAGACTGGGGCGATGCGCATCCTGCTGAAGATCGTGATCGACTGCGATGCGGATGCCGCGTGGCGCGCCGTGCACTCACCCCGCGCGGTGGCGGAGCTCTACGGCCCGCTGATGGAGCTCGATCCGGTCGTTCCGGCCGGGCTGCCGACGGTCTGGGAACCGGGCGGCGACGTGCCCGTCCAGTTGTCGTTCGGCGGCGTCGTGCCGCTGGGCCGGCAGCTCATCCAGGTCAGCGACCGGTACGTCGAGGACGCGAACGGGTCGGTGCGGATCTTCCGGGACAGCGGCATCCCGCTCAGCGGCCCGCTGGCGAGCCTGGACGTATGGGACCACCAGATGGCGATCGCGCCGGCGCCCGGAGACCCGACCAAGACGCTGTGGCGCGAGCGGCTGGTGATCGGCGGGCCGACCGCCCTGGCCCTGTGGCCGGTGCTGTGGACGACGTGGCAGTGGCGGGCCGCCCGCATCCGGGCGATGGCGCCGACCTGGGCGCACGACCCGGAGTCCCGCGACGCGGGCTGACTCCGAAGCCCGCGGCGCGGCTCGCCCCGCCCGCCACTCCCCCGAGAGTGCACGTCCCCGCCCCCGAGAGTGCACGTCCCCGCCCGCGAGAGTGCACCTCCCCGCGAGAGTGCACGTCGCGGACCGCGAGAGTGCACGTCCCCGCCCACGAGAGTGCACCCGCCGAGCAACACGCACTCTCGGCAGCCGCAACACGCACCCTCGGCAGCACCAACACGCACTCTCGACAGCACCAACACGCACTCTCGGCAGCACCAACACGCACTCCCGGCAGCCGGGCTACTCGGCGAGCGCCTCCACCGGCGCGACCCGCGTGGCCAGGCGGGTGGGGACCACTGCGGCGACGAGCGTCAGCACCGCCGTCGCGACCACGATGATCGCCACCGGCGCCCACGGGATCGCCGGGGCGACGAACGTCGGCGCCTGCCAGGCCGGGGGCATCGCGACCGATCCGAGCAGCGACTGCGCGCCCGCCCAGCCGTACGCGGTTCCCAGGACGAGACCGGTGGCGACGGCGGCGATGGTGATGTGTGCCGCCTCCAGGAGCACCATCAGGCGCACCTGGCCTGTGGAGACGCCGAGCGCGCGCAGCAGCCCCAGCTCGCGCCGCCGCTGCACGATGCCGATGGTCAGCAGATTCACCAGCCCCACCCCGGCGATCACCGCGGAGACCGCGACCAGCCCCATCATGACCGCAGAGAACGTGTCGATGATGGCGGCGAACTCCGGATCGAGCGCACCACCGGCGGATGCCGCGATGACCGCTTTCACGCTCTCCAGCGCGACCGCGAACATCGTCACCAGCGTGACTCCGATCACCACGCCGATCGCCATCCGGCTGGATCGCTCCGGATTCCGCAGCGCGTTCTCCGCCGCCAGCCGGGCGGTCGCCGAAGGACCGAACAGCCGGCCCACCAGCCGCAGCACCGGTGGCATGACCAGGGTGGCACCGAGGGCGAGGCCGGAGAAGGACAGGATGCCGCCGACGAAGGCGACGACCACCCCGAGCGGTGTGAGCAGTCCGAGCAGGATGCCGGCGGCCAGGAGTGCGCCACCGGCGACGAACAGGACGATCGCACCGGCGTTGCGGCGGGTGCGCGCCGCGATCTGGTCCCGCGATTCCTCCACCGACCCGCCCAGCGCCTGCAGCGGGGTGACCGTCAGCACGCCCCGCGAACCGACCCATGCCCCCGCCCACGTCGTCAGGGTCACGACCGCGGCGGGGATGAGCAGGGCGCCGTGCACCAGGTCGTAGCGCACACCGTCGGGCTCGAGCAGAGCCTGCGCGAGCGCGACGCCGCCGGCGGACAGTGCCGTCCCGCCCACGAGGCCGAGCAGCGCGCCGATGGCTCCGACGACCAGTCCCTGGCGTGCGACCTCCGTGCGCTGCGACCGGGCCGAGGCGCCGATGAGCCGCAGCAGCGCGATGCGGCGGGTGCGCCCCGCGATGACCGTGGCGAACGTGTTCGACGTCACGATCGCGGCGACGTACACCGCGACCCCGATCAGCAGGACGCTGAGGATCGAGATCACGATCGCGAGTGTCTCGCTCTCCTCGAGGAAGGCAGATGCGCGCAGCAGTTCCGCGATGTAGCCGGTGGCGGTGAGCAGCACCACCCCGAATGCGCTGGAGATGGCGGCGACCAGGATGCTGGCACCCATCCCCCGCTCGCGCAGCCAGTCGAGCGTGCCGGGGCCGGCAGGGGCCGGCATCCGCTCGCTCGCGGTTTTCGCCAGTACTGCGGTCATGATGCGACCGCCGCGCCGCCGAGCTCGGTGGCCAGCATGTAGGCGGAGATCTCCTCGGCGCTCTGGCGCGGCTTGTCCGCGACGACTCGGCCGTCGGCGAGGAAGATGACGCGGTCGGCGTGCGCCGCGGCGATCGGGTCGTGCGTGACCATGGCGATCGACTGCCCGTGCTCACGGCTGGCCGCGGCGAGCAGGCCGAGCACCTCACGGCCGCTGCGCGAGTCCAGGTTGCCCGTCGGCTCGTCGGCGAACACGAGATCCGGCGCCGTGGCCAGCGCCCGGGCGATCGCCACACGCTGCTGCTGACCGCCGCTCAGCTGGTGCGGCCGGTGCCGGAGCCGCGGACCGAGACCGAGCGTCTCGATCAGTCCGTCGATGCGCGCCTTCTCGGGCGCGCTCGGGCGCCGCCCGTCCAGATCGAACGGCAGAAGGATGTTGCTCACCGCATCGAGGGTGGGCACGAGGTTGAAGGCCTGGAAGATGAACCCGACCCGTCGCCGCCGCAGGATCGTGAGCTCCAGGTCGTTGAGGGCGGTGATGTCGGTGTCGCCGATCCAGGCGCGACCCGAGGTCGCCGCATCCAGTCCCGCCATGATGTGCATCAGCGTGGACTTGCCGGAGCCGGAGGGTCCCATGATCGCCGTGAATTCGCCCTGCCGGATGCCGACGCTGACGTCGTCGAGCGCGCGCACGGCGCTCTCCCCGTGTCCGAAGGTCTTGGTGAGGTTCTGCACCCGGGCGGCCAGCCCGAGATCTGTCGACGAGAGGTTCATGCCTCCACGCTACGAATCGACGGTCGGCACCGCGTCGGCCCGGAGGGGCATCCGCGTACATCGCTGGGATGACCCGTGCGGTCACCCTTGTTCGGGCGGCGGAACCTCCCGCGGGGCGTACACCCGCAGCGCTCGCGGAAGGATCCGGCAGGTCAGCGTGTAGCGACCATCGGGGCCGACGGCGGGGCGCCGTTCCAGCTCGCCGTCGTGCACGTAGAACGTCGCCGAACCGGCGCGCGCCTGCACCGAGACGGTGATCTCGGTGGCGGTGATGTGCTCGATGTCGGATGCCGGTGGCAGCAGGCGCAGCGCACGCAGCACGGCCCGCGTCCGCCGGCCGAACGAGAGCGCCGCGACGGCCTGCACGCGCGATCCGCGGGCGTGCAGCACCCGCACGTCCAGGACGTCGTCCGACAGCGTGCGCCGCTGCATCGTCGCGACCTGCCCGGGCGTGTTGCGTCCGATGCTGGCGAAGACCGACCAGACGCGGGCCCGTTTGCCGGCGATGACGATGTCGATCGCCTCGCCGCGCCGCAGTTCGCGCCAGATCGCGACGGCACCCGCGACCCACTTGCCCAGGCGCCGCCTGCGGCGGCTGCGCTCGGCGACGAAGTCCGGATAGATGCCGATGGATGCCGCGTTCAGAACGGTCGACGTGCGGCCACCGGCGGCCAGCTCGCCCACGGTCGCCGCCACGCCCTCACCGGCCTGCAGCGCATCGATGGCGATCTCGACGCTGTCGATTCCCGCTGCGCGGGCGAAGTGGTTGAAGGTCCCCCCGGGAAGCGCGAGGACCGGAAGGTCCCGCTCGAGCGCGACGTGCGCCGTCTGCGCGATGGTCCCGTCGCCGCCGTACGCGCCGATCACGCGCGGCGGATCCTGCCCCGCCATCGCCTCCGCCACGGCGTCGGCCACCGTCTCGCCCTGCTCGAGTTCGCGCACGACGGCTCGCGGCAGTCGCTCCGCGATCAGGGGCCGCGGGTCGGCGCGCACCACGGCGGTCCCGGCATCCTTGTTCATCACGATGAGCACACCGGCGCCATCTGGCGATGCCGGCAGTGCGATGCGCTCGACGACGTCTGGGACCTCTTGGTCGCCTTCCGTCGTGTCGGCGGAGAGCGGGTCGGTCGTCGGCATGGTGCCGAGGCTACTTCAGTACGGCGGCAGGCAACCGGAAGCGAGCGAACCCGAACCGAACGCGCCCCGGGGCGCCCGCCGAACCGAACTCGCCCCGGGGTCTTCCGCGTGTCGCCTCGGCGGGTCTATCGTCGCGACCGACACCGAGAGACAACCACAGAGACAGGAGGCGCGATGTCCGCGACCCCCCTGCCGCCCAGCGGCGACGTACCGGCTCCGAAGACGTGCGATGCGAGCGGGATGATCGACATCCATCGGATGTTCCGGCGCGGTTTCGGCGAGGGGCCCGCGCTGGTGCGGCTCGTCGCCGATGGCGACACCGGCCACGCCGCGGCTGTGGCCACGCAGCTGGAGACGCTGTCGCTGGGCCTGCATGCCCACCACGAAGGAGAGGACGCCAGGCTCTGGGACGCGCTCGATGAGCGCGCACCCTCGTGCGCCGTGCACGTGGAGCGGATGAAGGCACAGCACGCTGTGCTTCTGGAACACCTGAGGGCTCTGGACGGATCGCTGCCCGCGTGGCGGACATCGGCCGGGAGAGCGGATGCCGAGCCCGTGCTGGCCGCGCTCCAGGGGGTCAACGCCGCGATCGCCGTGCACCTTCCCGACGAGGAGGCGAACATCGTGCCGGTGATGGAGCACACGATCACCGAAGCGGAGGTGCAGTGGTTCTCCGACCACGGGCGCCGGTCGATCCCCAAGGGGCAGACCTGGCAGCAGCTCGGGGAGATCCTCGCATCGCAGCCCGACGGCGGCGACGAGTGGCTGCACACGCACATGCCGGCGCCGGCCCGGCTGGCGTGGCGGTGGATCGGCAGACGCAGGTACGCGCAGCACCGAGCACGGCTGGAGGGGCGCTGACTGCTACGCCAGCCCGTGCTCGAAGGCGAAGACGACCAGCTGCACGCGGTCGCGCAGCGCGAGCTTGGCGAGGATGCGGCTGATGTGCGTCTTGACGGTGGCCTCGGACAGGAACTCGCGGCCGGCGATCTCGGCGTTGGAGAGCCCGCGCGCGGCGAGGGCGAAGATCTCGCGCTCCCGGTCGGTCAGGGTGGCGTAGGCCTGCGGAACGGGCCGGGGCGCGGCGCTGGCGAAGTGGGCGAACAGCTCGCGGGTGGCGGATGCCGCGATCACGGCCGATCCGGAGTGCACCGTGCGGATCGCGGCGAGGAGGAACTCGGGGTCGGCATCCTTGAGCAGGAAGCCGCTGGCACCCTGACGGATCGCGCGCGCCGCGGCCTCATCCAGATCGAACGTGGTCAGCATCACCACTCGGGGCGCCGCGGCGCCGAACGAGTCGTCGCGCAGCAGCTCGGCAGTCGCCTCCAGACCGTCCATGACCGGCATCCGGATATCCATCAGCACGACATCCGGCCGGGTGGCGCGCACGACAGCGAGCGCCTCACGTCCGTTGGCCGCTTCGCCGACCACCTCCAGGTCCGGTTGCGAGTCCACCAGCATGCGGATGCCGGCGCGGAACAGCGCCTGATCATCCACCAGGACCACCGTGATCGGCGTCATCGCTCACCCCTCGCTCGGCATCGCCCCATCGACGCGGTCCTCATCGGGCCGCCCCGGCCCGGATCGGCAGGGTGGCCTCGACGACGAACCAGCCGTCCCGGTCGGCGGCGTTCAGCCGGCCTCCGACCAGACTCGCACGCTCGCCCATCCCGATCAGTCCGTGCCCGGACTCCTTCGGCCGCTCTCCCGTCTTGAGCCGGTTGCGCACCTCGAGGGCGACATGGTCGGGGTGCCATCCCAGCGTGACATCCACCGGGCTCCCGCCGCCGTGCCGCAGCCCGTTGGTCAGGGCTTCCTGCAGGATCCGATACACCGCCAGCTGCACCGCCGCGGACGGCTGCTCCACCGGTGCGGGATCGACCTCCACGCGCAGCGTGACGCCCGTCGCCCGGACCTGGGCATACAGTTCCTCGAGTTCGGCGAGGGTCGGCTGCGGCCCGCCGGTCTCGCTGTGCCGCAGCCGGGTCAGCAGCAGCCGCACATCCGCCAGCGCCGCGCGAGCGGTCGTCGATATGGTGCCCAGCGCTTGGGTGGCCGCCGCAGGATCCGCTGCCGCCGCGTAGCGCGCCCCGTCGGCCTGGGCGATCACCACGGCGAGCGAGTGCGCGACCACGTCGTGCATGTCGCGCGCGATCTGCAGCCGCTCCTGTTCGACGGCGGCCTCCGCCTCGGCCCGCTCCTGCGCGACGCGATTCTCGCGGGCACGGATCGCCATGCGCACCAGCGCGCCCACCGTCCAGGCCAGCAGCAGCGCGAAAGCGGCGGCGACCAGCACCGCGACCGCCGCCGAGATCGTGCGCACCGACAGGCCCTCTGTACTCAGGGCGGACGCGAACAGGTACACCGTGATGACCAGGGCACCCGACAGCGCCGACGCGAAACCGGCCCAGTACACCCGCTGCGTGCCGTATGCCGCGGTGGCGTACAGGACGCCGAAGATGGCCACATCCGCCACCGACGGCGGCCGTGCCAGGGACATCTGCACCACCGCGCCCGCCCACGCCAGCCCGAGGGCGAGGGCCGGCGACCAGCGACGGACGGCGAGGGCGGCGCTGAAGATCAGACTGATCGCCACGGCCCCGGACACGAGCACGGCCGCGTTCTCCGGCGCGGTGCCCGATCCGAGGGCCAGCACGATCTCCACCGGCAACGCGACGGACAGAAACGCCGCTGAGACGACGAGATCGACCACGACCTGATATGTCTTGAGCGGGCGGAACACGGTTTCACGCTACGGGAGACGCAGTGCCGCGGCATCCGCCTGCAGATGTATCCGCGAAACCCTTGCCGGGATCGTCCACAGGCTTTACTGTCCGGACACAGGCTGAAACCGACGGGAAATGTGCGGGCACCAAGATCGAACAGCGGGCAGATCCCACCGGCACCCGAACCGGACCCGAGGGCATCAGTGCGAAGTGAATCAGTCACGGACGGACGGAGACCGGCATGACGACGGTACGCGCGGCGATCACCCAGACCACCTGGACAGGCGACAAGGAGTCGATGCTCGACAAGCACGAGCAGTTCGCGCGGGAGGCCGCAGCCCAGGGGGCGCAGGTCATCTGCTTCCAGGAACTGTTCTACGGGCCCTACTTCGGGATCACCGAGGACAAGAAGTACTACCGCTACGCCGAGCCCGCGGACGGCCCGATCGTGCAGCGGTTCGCCGCCCTGGCCGCCGAGCTGAACATGGTCATGATCCTCCCGATCTACGAGGAGGACATCACCGGCGTGTACTACAACACCGCGGTCGTCGTCGATGCCGACGGCACGATCCTCGGCAAGTACCGCAAGCACCACCTGCCTCATCTGGACCGCTTCTGGGAGAAGTTCTACTTCCGTCCCGGCAATCTCGGGTATCCCGTGTTCGACACCGCGGTCGGCAAGGTCGGCGTCTACATCTGCTACGACCGCCACTTCCCCGAAGGCTGGCGCGAGCTCGGCCTGAACGGCGCGCACATGGTCTTCAACCCCAACGCCACCAAGCCGGGGCTGTCCAACCGGCTCTGGGAGGTGGAGGGACCGGCCGCGGCCGTCGCGAACGGCTACTTCGTCCTACAGCCCAACCGGGTGGGACGCGAGGACAACGAGTACGGCGAGCTCGCGGTCGACTTCTACGGCACCAGCCAGGCGATCGACCCGCGCGGCGATTTCATCGGCGAACGCGGCTCGGGAACCTCCGAAGAGGTCCTCATCCGCGACCTCGAACTGAACATGGTCCAGGAGATGCGCGACGACTGGCAGTTCTACCGGGACCGCCGGCCCGACTCGTACACGATGATCGCGAAGCCGTGACCGTGGGAACCACACTGATCACCGGCGGGACCGTGGTCTCGGCGACCGGGCGGTCCCAGGCCGACGTCCTCATCGACGGCGAGACGATCGTCGCCCTCCTGCGTCCCGGCTCCGAGCTGCTCGGGACGGATGTCGCGGCATCCGTGGATACCGTCCTGGACGCCACCGGCAAGTACGTGATCCCCGGCGGCATCGACGCGCACACGCACATGGAGCTGCCGTTCGGCGGCACCGCCGCGATCGACACGTTCGAGACCGGCACCCGGGCGGCCGCGTGGGGCGGGACCACGAGCATCATCGACTTCGCGGTGCAGCGCTACGGCGAGCGCATCCAGGACGGCCTGGCCGCGTGGCACGCGAAGGCCGCAGGCAACTGCGCCATCGACTACGGGTTCCACCAGATCATCGGCGGCGTGGACGAGGACGCCCTCGCCGCGATGCCGGGTCTGATCGACGAGGGCATCACCAGCTTCAAGCTGTTCATGGCCTACCCGGGCGTGTTCTATTCGGATGACGCGCAGGTGCTGCGCGCGATGCAGGTCTCGCGCGAGACCGGGCTGCTGACCATGATGCACGCCGAGAACGGACCGGTGATCGACGTGCTCGCCGCGCAGCTGGTCGCCGAGGGCAAGACCGACCCGTACTTCCACGGCATCGCCCGCGCGTGGCAGATGGAGGAGGAGGCCACGCACCGCTCGATCATGATCGCGAACCTCACCGGCGCACCGCTGTACGTGGTGCACGTGAGCGCCAAGCAGGCCGTCGCCCAGATCGCCACTGCGCGCGATCGCGGACAGAACGTGTTCGGCGAGACGTGCCCGCAGTACCTGTACCTCTCCCTCGAGGAGCAGCTGGGCGCGTCCAGCCCGGAGTGGGGGCGGTTCGAGGGCGCGAAGTGGGTGTGCTCGACGCCGCTGCGCTCCCGCGCCGAAGGCCACCAGGATCACATGTGGCAGGCCCTGCGCACGAACGACCTGCAGATGGTCTCCACCGACCACTGCCCGTTCTGCATGAAGGACCAGAAGGAGCTCGGGCGGAACGACTTCCGCGCGATCCCGAACGGCATCGGGTCCGTCGAGCACCGGATGGACCTGATGTACCAGGGCGTCGTGACCGGCCAGATCACCCTGGAACGGTGGGTGGAGCTGACCTCGACCACGCCGGCGCGCATGTTCGGCCTGTACGGCCGCAAGGGTGTGCTCCAACCCGGCGCCGACGCCGACATCGTGATCTACGACCCGAACGGGCACACCTCGATCGGGGTGGACAAGACCCACCACATGAACATGGACCACTCCGCGTGGGAGGGGTTCGAGATCGACGGCCACGTCGACACCGTCCTGTCCCGGGGCAAGGTCGTCGTGGACGGCAACGATTACATCGGAGCCAAGGGAGACGGGCGATTCCTCAAGCGGGGTCTCAGCCAGTACCTGACCTGATCCGCACCCCTTTCATGTCCCACTTCTGGTCGGCTGAGACCTCCTCAGGCAACACCAAGTGGGACACGCTCTGATCAACTGACAGGAACCACTGACATGGACTTCGGCGTCGTTCTGCAGACCAACCCGCCCGCGGCCCGCACCATCCAGCTCGCCAAGCTGGCCGAGGCGCACGGGTTCAGCCACGTGTGGACCTTCGACTCGCACCTGCTGTGGGAGGAGCCGTACGTCATCCACTCGGCGATCCTCGCCGAGACCAACCGGGTCACCGTCGGACCGTTCGTGACCAATCCCGCCACGCGCGACTGGACGGTCACGGCATCCGTCTTCGCCACCCTGAACGAGATGTACGGCAACCGCACCATCTGCGGCATCGGGCGCGGCGACTCGGCGGTGCGCGTCACCAACGGCAAGCCGGTGTCGATGCGCGAGCTGCGCGAATCGATCCACGTGATCCGTGAGCTCGGCAACTCGCGGGCGGTCGAGTACAACGGCTCGACGCTGCGGTTCCCGTGGAGCCACGGCTCCACGCTGGACGTGTGGGTCGCGGCGTACGGCCCGCTCGCCCTCACACTGACCGGCGAGGTCGGCGACGGCTTCATCCTGCAGCTCGCCGACCTGGATGTCGCGGCATGGATGATCAAGACGGTCCGGGATGCCGCGGCCAATGTCGGCCGCGACCCCGACTCGATCGCGTTCTGCGTCGCCGCCCCGATGTACATCGGCCAGGACCGACCGTACATGCGCGATCAGTGCCGGTGGTTCGGCGGGATGGTCGGCAACCACGTCGCCGACATCGTCGCCAAGTACGGTCACCACGCCGACGAGAGCGGCGTGCCGGCCGAGCTGATCGACTACATCGAGGGACGCGTCGGCTACGACTACAACACCCACGGCAAGGCGGACAACGACCACGTCGACTTCGTGCCGGACGAGATCATCGACCGCTTCTGCATCCTCGGCACGGCCGAGGAGCACATCGCCAAGCTCGAGGCGCTGCGAGCGATCGGAGTGACGCAGTTCGCGGGCTACCTGCAGCACGACAACAAGGAGGAGACGCTCCGCGTCTACGGTGAGACCGTCATCCCGGCTCTGTCCGAGCACCTGATCGCCAAGCAGTGACATGACCACGACCCTCGAGCCCCTCCGCGAACAGCCGGTGCCGCCGACGCCGGCGCGTGCGGCGCGCACCGGTCGAGCGCGCGCGCTGTCCGCGTGGGGCTGGGGCGCCGTCGGGATCCTGTTCGTCGCCGTCGTCTGGGAGCTCTACAAGCTGCTGGGGCCGGCGGATGGCGTGGTGCTGTTCGGCATGCGGGTGCTCCCCCGCACCACGGATCTGGCCATGCCGCACATCTGGGACATGATCGCGCGTCTGATCGCGCCGGTCACCCGCGCGGAGGGCTCGCCGCCGCTGTGGGGCGTCATCGCGATCGCCGCGCTGACCACCCTGGGAATCGCGGCGGTCGGCTGGGTCGTCGGGGTCGTCGTGGGCATCGGTCTGGCTCTGGTCATGCAGCGCTGGCGCCTGGTGGAGTGGGGCCTGCTGCCGTGGATCATCCTCAGCCAGACCGTGCCGCTGATCGCGTTCGCGCCGATCGTGAAGAGCTGGGGCTCGCGGGTGCAGATCGGCCCGATCGAATGGCAGGACTGGATGTCCGTCGCGCTGATCGCGTCATACCTGGCCTTCTTCCCGGTCGCGGTCGGCGCGCTGCGCGGACTGCAGTCACCCGACCGCATCCACACCGAGCTGATGCGCACCTACGCCGCCGGCTACTGGCAGACGCTGCTGCGACTGCGGCTGCCGGCATCCGTCCCCTACCTGCTGCCCGCCCTCCGCCTGGGCGCCGCCAACGCCGTGATCGGCGCGGTCGTCGCGGAGGTCTCCACCGGCCTGCAGGGCGGGATCGGGCGGCTGCTGATCCAGTTCGCCGGGCAGGCCTCCGGGGACCCGTCCAAGGCGTGGGGGCCGATCTTCGGTTCCATCGCCCTCGGGCTGGTCGCGGCCGGTGCGGTGGCGATGCTCGGACTGCTGTTGAAGGACTACCGACGAGGAGAAGCGACCTGATGGCCGTTGGACACGCGCAGCACGGCTCGAACGACGCCCCCGGCAGCGACTCCGTCGTCGTCCGCGACGTCGCCAAGACGTTCGCCACCAAGACCGGCGACGTCAGCGCGCTGCAGGGCATCGACCTGACCGTCGCGGACGGCGAGTTCGTGGCGCTGATCGGCCCCTCCGGATGCGGCAAGTCCACACTGCTGCGCCTGATCGCCGACCTCGATCCGCCCACGGCCGGCACGATCGAGGTCTTCGGCAAGCCCGCGAACCGGGCACGCCGGGATCAGGACTACGGCATCGCGTTCCAGCAGGCCGGCCTGCTGCCCTGGCGGACGGTGGCGGCCAACATCTCGCTCCCGCTCGAGCTGCACGGCGTCGGCGCCGCGGAGCGCAAGGCCCGCGTGGCGGAGCTTGCCGAGCTGGTGGGGCTGACCGACTTCGCCGACCGGCATCCCGACCAGCTCTCCGGCGGCATGCAGCAGCGGGTGGCGATCGCGCGATCGCTCGCCGCGCGGCCGAAGCTGCTGCTGATGGACGAGCCGTTCGGGGCGCTGGATGAGATGACCCGCGAGCACATGCAGACCGAACTGTCGCGCATCGCCGCCGAGACCGGAGCGGCCGTCGTGTTCGTGACGCACTCCATCCCCGAGGCGGTCTTCCTCTCCGACCGTGTCGTGGTGATGTCCCCCCGTCCCGGCCGGATCACGCACATCATCGAGACCGGATTCGGCAAGGATGCCGCGCGCGACGAGTCGTTGCGCGAGTCGCCCGCGTTCTTCTCCCGGGTGACGGCGGTACGCGAAGCCCTGCACGGCACCTCGGTGCCCACCGGCGGCCGGGAGCAGCGATGACCACCGTGCGTCAGCCGCAGCCCACCCGGCAGAGCCCGGCGGGCTGGAGCCCGGCGACCGAGCGCCGCCTGCGGGTGATCGCCCCCATCACGGTCGGGCTGATCGGATTGGTCACCTGGCAGTTCCTGGTCAGCGTCGTCGGGGTCTCCGACTACCTGCTGCCCAGCCCGGCCGCGATCGCCCAGCAGTTCGCCGAGTTCGGCGGCGCCATCTGGCAGGCGGCGCTGATCACCGGGACGAACGCGCTGCTCGGCCTGGTGGTCGGGACGGTCCTGGCGATCCTGCTCGCCGCCCTCGCATCCCGCTGGCGGGCCGTCGACGGGATGTCCGCGCCGATCGTGGCATCCCTGGCGGTGGTGCCCATCGTGGCGCTCGCACCGGTGCTGAACTCGATGTTCGGTGCCGACAGCCAGTTCGGTCGGCAGGCCATCGCGGCTCTGGCATCGTTCGTCCCGGTCTTCTTGAACACCCTCCGCGGACTGCGCCAGACCCGGCCCGTGCACCGCGACCTGATGCGCAGCTACGCCGCCACCGGCGCGCAGGCGTTCCGCACCGTCACCCTCCCGACCGCGCTGCCGTACCTGCTCACCGGCGTCCGGATCGCCAGCTCGCTCGCGGTGATCTCCGCGCTGGTCGCGGAGTACTTCGGCGGCCCGCGCGGCGGGCTGGGCAGTGCGATCTCCACCTCGGCGGCCACCAGCGCGTACGCGCGGGCCTGGGCGTACGTGGTGGCGGCGATCGTGGTCGGTCTGATCTTCTACCTGGCAACCGCGCTCGCCGAGCGCATCGTGCTGCGCCGCATCCCCGTCGGAGGAGTCCGATGACGCACCGTCCGCAGGATGCCGCGCCCCGTCGTCCTCGCCCGGCGAGGTCGGTTCCGCACCACCGCAGCACCTCCCAAGAGAACCCGAAAGGAACGACATGAGACACAGCACACGTCGCGGCCTCACCAGGCGCGCAGCAACCGCGGGCGCGTTCGCGCTGTCGGCCGCACTCATCCTGACCGCGTGCTCGGGCGGGGGCGGCGCGTCGCCGACCTCCGACGACGGCGGAGAGCTCACCCAGGTCAAGCTTCAGCTCCAGTGGCTGCCGCAGGCTCAGTTCGCCGGCTACTTCGCCGCCGCCGACCAGGGCTTCTTCAAGGACGAGGGCCTCGAGGTGGAGATCATCCCCTCCGGCGGCGACATCGTCCCGCAGGACGCCCTCGCCAACGGCGACGTCGACTTCGCCATCGCGTGGGTGCCGAAGGTGCTCGGATCGATCGAGGCCGGCGCCAACCTCACCGATATCGCGCAGATCTTCCAGCGCTCCGGCACGCTCCAGGTGTCCTGGGCGGACTCGGGCATCGACTCGGTGGCCGACTTCGAGGGCAAGAAGATCGGATCGTGGGGCTTCGGCAACGAGTGGGAGATCTTCGCAGCCATGGCAGCGGAGGGACTGGACGCGAGCACCGTCGAGATCATCACGCAGGACTTCAACATGAACGCGTTCCTGCAGAACGACATCGACGCGGCGCAGGCGATGACCTACAACGAGTACGCGCAGCTGCTCGAGACGGAGGACCCGGAGACCGGCGAGCTGTACCAGCCGGATGACTTCAACGTCATCAGCTACCAGGACACCGTGGGCGCGATGCTGCAGGACGCCATCTGGGCCGACACCGAACGGCTCGAATCGGACCAGGAGTACGCCGACACGGCAGTGAAGTTCCTCAAGGCCGTGATCAAGGGCTGGGTGTACGCGCGCGACAACGCCGAAGAGGCCGCGGCGATCACGATCGCTTCGGGCTCGGCCTGGGGCCCGAGCCACGAGCTGTGGATGATGAACGAGACGAACAAACTCATCTGGCCGGCCGCCGAGGGCATCGGCATCATCGACGAGTCCGCGTGGACGCAGACCGTGGAGGGAGCCCTCGCCGCCGTCAACGAGACCGGCGCGCACCTGATCACCAAGGAGCCGCCTGCCAGCGCGTGGAGCAACGAGTACATCCAGAAGGCGCTGGATGAGCTCGAGGCCGAAGGCGGCATCGACTTGACCGGCGAAGGTTTCACGCCCATCGAGGTCGAGCTGCAGGCGGGCGGCAACTAGCCCGACCGAAGCCGGATGCCGGCCGCTGGGCGCGTGCACTGCGCCCGACGGCCGGCATCCGAGTTGCCATCCGCCCGCCGAGCGAGGAGCCTAGCGGCAGGCCGGCGCACCCCCGACCCGCAGACCGGAAGAGGACCCGCATCGCGGGAACCGGGAAGATCACCGGTAGAACGAAGGACACGACGATGACGACGACATCCGCCACCGACCTGGACGAGACGACCAAGCGTCTTGACCGCGAGCACGTCTTCCACTCCTGGTCGGCCCAGGCCGCCCTCGACCCGATGGTCATCGCCGGCGGCGAGGGAACTGTCGTGTGGGACCACGCCGGCAACCGGTACCTGGACTTCTCCAGCCAGCTGGTCAACGTCAACATAGGGCACCAGCATCCGGCGGTGGTCCGAGCCATCCAGGAGCAGGCGGCTGTCCTGACCACGATCGGGCCGGCCACCGCCAACCTCACCCGCGGCCAGGCCGCTCAGCGCATCCTGGCGCGCGCCGGTGCGCCCTTCTCGAAGGTCTTCTTCACCAACGGCGGTGCGGACGCGATCGAGAACGCGATCCGGATGGCCAGGCTGCACACCGGTCGCGACAAGGTGCTGTCCACCTACCGGTCCTACCACGGCAACACCGGGGCGGCGATCGTCTCGACCGGCGACTGGCGTCGCATCCCCAACGAGTACGCGCGCGGCCACGTCCACTTCTTCGGGCCATACCTGTACCGGAGCGAGTTCTGGTCCGACAGCCCCGAGCAGGAGAGCGTGCGCGCCCTGCACCACCTCGAGCGGGTGATCCAGTCCGAGGGCCCGGCCGGGATCGCCGCCATCCTGCTGGAATCCGTGCCCGGCACCGCGGGCATCCTGATCCCGCCGCCGGGTTACCTGGCCGGCGTGCGCGCCCTCGCCGACAAGTACGGGATCGTGCTGATCCTGGACGAGGTGATGGCCGGCTTCGGGCGCACCGGCCGGTGGTTCGCGTTCCAGGGCCACGACGTCGTGCCCGACCTGATCGCCTTCGCGAAGGGCGTCAACTCGGGGTATGTGCCGGTCGGCGGCGTCGCGATCTCGGCGGAGATCGCGGCGACCTTCGATGAACGGGTCTTCCCCGGGGGGCTGACTTACAGCGGGCACCCCCTCGCCGCGGCATCCATCATCGGAGCTCTCGACGCGATGGAGGACGAGGGCATCGTCGAGAACGCCCGGCGGGTGGGTGCGGACGCGATCGGGCCGGCCCTCGCGCAGCTGCAGGAGCGGCATCCGCTCATCGGCGAGGTCCGCGGCGAGGGCGTGTTCTGGGCGATCGAGCTGGTGGCCGACCGCACGACGCGCGAGCCGGTCGGGGCCGACGTGATCGGGCGGCTGAAGAAGGAGCTGGTGTCGCGGGGTCTGCTGCCGTTCTCGGCCGAGAACCGCATCCACGTCGTGCCGCCGTGCGTGGTGACCGACGACGAGGTCGGGCAGGCGATGTCCATCTACGATGAAGCGCTGACCGTCCTCGAGAGCGCCTGACCCGCGCCCGCGGAGCGGGCGAAACTACCGAGACCACCGACCGCGACCTACGCTGGTCGTGCACCCGTGGCCCATCGGGCCAGGAAGAGAAGGAAACACACCATGACCGACACCACGACGCTCGAGCAGACGACGCCGTCCGCCACCACGATCCTCGACCACTGGGTCGACGGAAAGACGTGGACGGGCGCCTCCAGCCGCACCGCACCGGTGTTCAACCCCGCGTTGGGCACGGTGCAGCGCGAGGTGCGCCTGGCCTCGACCGCGGACGTCGACCAGGCCGTCGCCTCGGCGGCCGCGGCATGGGAGCAGTGGCGCGACGCCTCGATCTCCAAGCGGCAGACTGTGCTGTTCGCGTTCCGCGAGCTGCTGAACGCACGCAAGCAGGAGCTCGCCGAGATCCTCACGTCCGAGCACGGCAAGGTGCTCTCGGACGCGCTCGGCGAGATCGCGCGCGGCATGGAGGTCGTGGAGTTCGCGTGCGGGCTGGGGCACCTCACCAAGGGCGCGTACTCCGAGAACGTCTCGACGGGCATCGACGTCTACACGCTGCGCCAGCCGATCGGGGTCGTCGGGATCATCAGCCCGTTCAACTTCCCGGCGATGGTGCCGCTGTGGTTCTTCTCCGTCGCCCTGGCCGCGGGCAACGCCGTGATCCTCAAGCCCTCGGAGAAGGACCCGAGCGCCGCGAACTGGATGGCCGCGCTGCTGAAGGAAGCAGGACTGCCCGACGGCGTCCTGAACGTCGTGCACGGCGACAAGGAGGCCGTCGACGCGCTGCTGGAGCACCCGGATGTGCGCGCGATCTCGTTCGTCGGCTCCACGCCGATCGCGAAGTACGTCTACGAGACCGCTACCGGGCACGGCAAGCGCGTGCAGGCGCTGGGCGGCGCGAAGAACCACATGCTCGTCCTGCCGGATGCCGACCTCGACCTGGCCGCGGACGCCGCCGTCAACGCGGGCTTCGGCTCGGCCGGTGAACGCTGCATGGCGATCTCGGTGGTTCTGGCCGTGGACACGATCGCCGACGAGTTCGTCGCGAAGGTCTCCGAGCGGATGGCCACGCTGCGCACCGGCGACGGCACTCGCGGATGCGACATGGGACCGCTGATCACGGGGGTGCACCGCGACAAGGTCGCCTCCTACATCGACGTCGCCACCACCGACGGCGCGTCGGTGGTCGTGGACGGGCGCGATGTCGAGCCCGACGGCGACCCGGACGGCTTCTGGCTCGGACCGACCCTGATCGACAACGTGCCGACCGACTCGTCGGTCTACCTGGACGAGATCTTCGGTCCGGTGCTGTCGGTCGTGCGCATCGACGGCTACGAAGAGGGCCTGGGCATCATCAACGGCAGCCAGTACGGCAACGGCACGGCGATCTTCACGAACGACGGCGGCGCCGCGCGCCGCTTCCAGCGCGAGGTGCACGTCGGCATGATCGGCATCAACGTCCCGATCCCCGTTCCGGTCGCCTACCACTCGTTCGGCGGCTGGAAGGCGTCGCTGTTCGGCGACGCGAAGGCGTACGGCCCGCACGGGTTCGACTTCTACACGCAGGAGAAGGCCGTGACGAGCCGGTGGCTGGACCCGTCGCACGGCGGCCTGAACCTCGGCTTCCCTCAGCACGACTGACCGCGCGCGCCGCGCTGCCCGCGAATCCGGATGGGCGTCACGAGACGGGGTCCGGCGACCTCCGTCTCGTGGCGCCCATCCTGTTCGCGGTTAGAGGGAGATCGGCCGGTTCTCGTAGAACGTCTGCAGGACCACGGTCGTGCGTGTGCTCACCGATGCCGCCAGGCGGATGTCGCGGATCAGGGTCTCCAGATCCCGGGGCGTCGCGACCCGGACGAACAGCAGGTACGCCGCGTCGCCCGCGATCGAATGGCACGCCTCGATCGCGGCCAGGTGCTCGAGCATCTCGGGCGCGTTGTCCGGCTGGGATGGATCCAGCGGGGTGATCTCGATGAAGGCCGACAGGGATTTGCCGACCGCCTCGGGGTTCAGGAGCGCCCGGTACCCGACGATGACACCGGTGCTCTCCAGGCGCCGCAGCCGCGCCTGCACCGCGGACACGCCCAGGCCGACGTGCTCGGACAACTGAGCGAGCGTCGCCCGCGGGTCCCGTGAGACCTCAGCGAGGATCAACAAGTCGACAGGATCGGTCATGGGATGAAAGAATATCGGCACATCCCGCGATCTGCCGGAATGTTTCCGCCTCTCCTCGGATCGGAGGTTTCCGTGTCCCTCAGCCAGACCCACCACACCGGTGTGATCCAGGCCGTCGTCGGCGAACCCGAGGTCCTCGAGGACGCGCCTTTCCGGCTGCCCGCCCACCGCGTCGCCGACGACCCCGACCTGGCCGGCGACGTGGAGGGCTCGGCCGCCTGGCTGAGCCTGAAGGCGTCGGCCACGGCGCTGCAATCCCTGCAGGCCCAGGACGGCTGTGTTCCGGATGCCGCGCACCACGCATCCGCCCGCGCCCACGTCGAGGCGATCATCGCCGCGATCGTCGACCTCACGCCGCGATTCCCGCACGACCACTCGTACCTGACGGCATCGGTGACGGATTTCCGGCGCTGGGCCGACGAGGGCTTCGGCGTTCCCGACTTCTACGATTCGCTCGTCGCGTTCCAGCCGCAGGAACACCGCGTGGACGGCATCCGTCACCTGGTCGTGTTCCCCATGTACACGCAGAACGGCTCGTCGCGGCGTCACGTCGAGGCGCTGATCGTCGAGGTGATCTGGCCCGAGTTCATCGCCCAGCTGGAGACCGAGTACAGCAACCGGCTGTTCGTCTCGCTGCGGCTGGTGGATTTCACGCCCGGATACGACACGAACTCGGCGGTGCTGTTCCCCGAGACCGTGGCGATGCGCGAGATTCCGACGTTCACGTGGGGCGGGATCTTCCAGGACCGCGAAGCGGCACGCTACCGTCGCGTCGTGCGCGCGGCATCCGGGATCACCAAGCTCGATCTGCCTGCCGAGGCGGAGCGGATGCTGGAGGATCAGGCGCTGACCGAGAAGACGTTCGTGATGTGGGACATCATCCACGACCGCACCCACATGCGCGGCGACCTGCCCTTCGACCCGTTCATGATCAAGCAGCGGATGCCGTTCTTCCTGTACTCGCTCGAGGAACTGCGCTGCGACCTCACCGCGTTCCGGGAGGTCGTCGCCATCCAGAAGCGCCTGAGCGACCGCGTCGGATCGGGTGCGGCGCTGTCGCCGGCGGAGTCCGAGATGCTCGAGCACGCGCGGCTGGTGCAGTACGCGGTGATCTTCGACCGGATCTTCCGATTCGCGATCACCGGAACGCGCGTGCGCAACTACGACGCCGTGGGCGGTCAGCTGCTGTTCGCCTGGCTGCACCAGCGCGGCGTCCTGCACTGGACCGACACCTCGCTCGCGTTCGAGTGGTCCGGAGTACCCGCCGCGGTCATGGCGCTCGGGGACGCGATCGACGAGCTGTACTGGCGTTCGATCGACCGGCCCAAGACCGCGCACTGGCTGGCCGCGTATGAGCTGGTGCGGGGCACGCTCACCCCCAGCCCCGCGTCGCGGTGGGCGCGCGGTCTGCCCGACGAGGTGCTGGCCGGGCCGGCGAAGGCGTACACGGACGCGGTGCTGGACGACGAGTTCCCGCTGTCGATGTTCTTCGAAGCGCTGGAGAAGAAGATGCGTCCGGTGATCGACTCCACGGCCGGAATCCGTGGCGGAGCCGATGACCCGAGGCTCCGCGCGCCGGGTAGCGGCGCCGGGGGAAGGTGGGGATGATGCCTGATGTCAGCGGACGCCTCGTGCTGATCGCGGGTGCGACCAGCACGAGCGGACTGGTCTGCGCCCGCGCCCTGGCATCGGCCGGCGCCCGGGTCGTCGCGGTGGGGCGGGATCCCGGAAAGCTCGAGGCGCTGGCCGTCGAGGTGCCCGGCATCGCGGTGCGCGCCTGCGACCTCACCGACGAGTCGGCGGTCCGAGCGCTGGCCGAAGGGGTGCACCGCACGGACGGGCGCGTGGACGGTGTCGTGCACCTGGTCGGGGGCTGGCGCGGCGGCGGCGGACTGGCCGGCCAGAGCGACGAGGACTACCGGTTCCTGGAACGCTCGTTCACGGCCCTGCGCCACGTGAGCCGCGCCTTCGACGCCGATCTGCGCGCATCCGCGGCCGGACGCCTCGCGATCGTGTCCTCGACCGCGGTGGCCCGGCCGCTGGCGGGCGGGGCGAACTACGCCGCCGTCAAGGCCGCCAGCGAGGCTTGGACCCGTGCCGTCGCACAGGGCTTCAGTAAGGGCGCGCGGGATGCCGGTGACGACCTGTCCGCTGCGGCGGTGATCTTCCGGGTGAAGGTGCTGGAGGGCCGGGAGGACGCGCTCGCCGCGCACGTGGTCGGCCTGTGGCGTGTCGAGGCGGCATCCGTCAACGACACCGTCGTCACGCTCGCCGACGAGAGCTGAGCGGATCGAGCGATCAGGACACCTGGTCGGCCTGGACCGGGTCCGGCGCCCGCTCGTACTCCTTGGACAGCGTGCGGTAGCTGCGGGTCGTGAACGCGAGCAGCGCGACGGCGACCATCACCAGGCCGCTGACCAGGAACACCAGCGCGATTCCGCGCGCCTCCCCGTCGCCGAGGAGCCACCCCCACGCCTGCAGACCGGCATCCGAGTTCATGTACGGGATGATCCAGAACTGCGCGATCGGCGCGATCAGGAACGCGGTGATCGGAGCGGCGGCGGACTCGAACGCCGCCGCGAAGCCGAAGACCCGTCCCTGCGTGCGGAACGGCACGACCTTCTGGATGACGGTCTGCTCGGATGCCTCGACCGCCGGCACCAGCGCCATGTACACCCAGATGCCCACGGCGTACAGCCACCACCACTCGCGGATCGTGAAGATCGCGCCCAGCACCCCCATCGCCAGGACGACGAGCAGCATCGTGCGGATGGGGTTGCGGCCGAGCCCCCGCGCGGAGATCACGATCCCGCCGATGATGAACCCCGTCGAGGCGACCCCGAGCACCACGCCCCACCACTCGACGGGGAACAGCGTCAGTCCGTACGGGTCCATCAGCGCCATGTAGACACCGCCGATGAGGTTGTTGAAGGTGGCGAAGATGATCAGGGCGAACAGGCCCGGTGCAGAGCGGATGGCGCGGATGCTGCCCCGCACGTCCATGACCGGCTGCCGCTCGCCCTCCCGAGCGGGCTTGTCCTCGGGGATCCGCAGGAAAGCGACGTGAAGCAGCGCGAGCAGGGTGAACGCGATCGCGATGACCAGTGTCCAGCCCATGCCGAGCAGGCCGATCGCCAACCCGCTGAACACGCTCGTGACCGTGAAGGCGATCCCCTGCACGGTGCCGACCATGCCGTTGGCGTTGGCGTGCCGCTCGACCGGGACCAGCAGCGTGACCGTGGTGGACAGCGCGATGTTGCGCATGTTCTCGATCACTCCGCCGAACAGGATGATGCCCGAGAACAGCCAGAACCACGGCCCGCCGATGTCCAGGAGCGCCGATTCCGGCTGGGCGAGGTAGAGCGCGCCGGCGATGAGGAACGATGCCAGCGTGACCAGGCTGGAGAGCACCATCACGACATGCTTGCGATACCGGTCGACGATCGTGCCGAACACCATGGAGAAGATCGCGACGAACAGCATGTACGCGCCGCCGATGATGCCCGTGGCCAGCACCGACTGCGTCTCGATGTAGACCCAGAACGTGAGGGCGAACCACAGGAAGCTGGTCGTGATGTTCGCGATCGCCGTGTTCACCAGCACCTGGATGAATGTGCGCATGCCCCCAGGCGGCGCCGTCGTGCCGCGGTGCTCCGCGGTGCCGCCCTGCTCCGCGGTGCCGCTCGCCGGGGCCGCCATCGCGCCCGAGTCGCCTGGGGAGGTCATTTCGCGAGGATACCGAGGGCCCCGGACATCCGGAACCCCGCTCGCGCGCCCCGCACCCGGGTGCGATCGCCCCCCACGAGTGCAGCCCTCTTGTCCAGGCACTGGACCAGTCCGCCGCGGGACATGAGGATGCCGCCGGCGCCGCCGTCAGCACCTTCCTGCGCGACGGGGCAGCACGTGACGGCGGCCGTAGGCTTGAGGATGTGACTCCGCTTCATGACACCGCCGTGCGCGGCTTCGCCTCGGACAACTACTCCGGCATCCACCCCGAGGTGCTCGCGGCCATCGCCGCTGCGAACGACGGCCACCAGATCGCCTACGGCGAGGACGAATACACCGCGCGGCTGCAACAGGTCTTCACCCACCACTTCGGCGACGGCGTCGAGGCCTTCCCCGTCTTCAACGGCACCGGCGCGAACGTCGTCGGCCTGCAGTCGATGCTGCCGCGATGGGGCGCGGTCATCGCGGCATCCACCGCGCACATCAACGTCGACGAGGGGGGTGCGCCGGAACGGGTCGCCGGCATCAAGCTCCTCACCGTCCCCACGGACGACGGCAAGCTCACTCCCGAGCTGATCGACCGTGAGGCGTGGGGATGGGGCGACGAGCACCGCACGCAGCCGCTGGTGGTCTCGGTCACCCAGTCCACCGAGCTGGGCACGGTGTACTCCGTCGACGAGCTGCGGGCGATCGCCGATCACACCCACGCGCTGGGGATGCGACTGCACATGGACGGCGCACGCGTCTCGAACGCGGCAGCCTCGCTGGGCCTGCCGTTGCGCGCCTTCACGCGGGACGTGGGCGTGGACGTCCTGAGCTTCGGCGGCACGAAGAACGGCGCGATGCTGGGCGAGGCGATCGTCGTCCTGGATCCCGAGGCCTCCGCCGGTCTGACCTTCCTGCGCAAACTGAACATGCAGCTCTCCTCGAAGATGCGGTTCGTCTCCGCTCAGCTGATCGCGCTGCTGGAGGGCGACCTCTGGCTGCGCAACGCCTCCCACGCGAATGCCATGGCGGCTCGCCTGCGCGCCGCCGTCGAGGCCGGGGTGGCCGACGGTTCCCTCCGCGGAGTGGCCTTCACCCAGCCGACTCAGGCCAACGGGGTGTTCGCGACCCTCCCCGCCGGCGTGGCCGACCGGCTGCGCGAGGCGTTCCGCTTCTACGACTGGGATGCGGCCACGCGCGAAGTGCGCTGGATGTGCTCGTTCGACACCGACGAAGCCGACGTCGACGCGTTCGTCGCCGAGCTGGCCCGCCTGGCCGGATAGTCGCCTCTCGGCCCACGACACCGCCCGCGCGGCAGGCCGGGGAACCGTCAGGACAGCACGTCCCGGGTGACGAACCGTGCGATCGCGGCCGCACCGAAGACCAGCACGTAACCGGCCTGCAGCAGAGCATTCGCCGCGAACGAGTCCCACACCACCGGCGCGCGCAGCAGATCGGCGAAGTCCAGCCAGCGGTCGGTGAACAGCAGCGGATGCAGCGCCTCCAGCTGCGGGATCGCCCCGACGATCTGCGCGGTGACCGCGAGGATCGCCGTGGCCGCCATCGCCCCGACCGGGACGGTGGTCAGCGCGGAGAAGAACAGACCGATCGCGGACAGCCCGAGCAGCGACACGGACGCATACCCGGCGATCGCGAGCAGCCGGATCAGGCCCTCCACGACCGAGACCTGCACGCCGGACAGCAGCGTCACCGGTCCCACCGGGAACAGCAGCCAGCCGGCGAGCGTGCCGACGACGACGAGCGTGAGCGTGCCGGCGACGCAGAACGCCGCCGCGAACAGATACTTCACGACCAGCAGCCGCACCCGCCCGGCCGGCGCGACCAGGAGGTAGCGCAGCGTTCCGTGAGCGGCCTCACCGGCGATCGCGTCGCCGGCGGCGACGCTGACGGTGAGCGGCAGAAACAGCGGGATGGCCACCGTCAGCGCAGCAAGTCCGACGAACAGGCCGTTGCCGGCGATCTGATCGAGGAACGCCGGCCCGCGTCCCGGTCGGGAGCCGCCCACCAGACGGATGGCGACCGCGACGAGAACGGGGATCAGCGCGAGCGCACCGAGCATCGCCCACGTGCGCCGGCGGCCGAACTGGGTGGCCATCTCGTTCCCGAGCAGCTGCAGGGTGCCCCCCACCGGGCGCCGGGCAGCGACCCCGCCCGCGCGCACGCCCGCGTCGGCCCGCTCAGGGGAGGACATCGAATCCCTCGCCGGTCAGTTCCACGAAACGCTGCTCGAGGCTCGCACCGGCGACCTCGAAGCCCCGCACGCGCACGCCCGCCGTGACGAGGGCGCGGACGACCTCCTCCGGCTCCACGCCGTCGGGGATCGTGCCGGAGACACGCTCGCGGTCGGATGCCGATCCGGCCGGGTCGGTCTGCACCCCGAGGCCGGCGAGCACGCCGCGCGCCCGCTCCAGGTCGGGCGTGCGGACGTGCACGCGGCCGGGCCCGCCGGAGCGGCGGAAATCCTCCAGCGTGCCCTGCGCGATCAGGCGCCCGGCGCTCATGACGCCGACGTGCGTGCACAGCTGCTCGACCTCGGCGAGGAGGTGGCTGGAGACGAAGACGGTGGTGCCTTCCGCGGCGAACGAGCGGATCAGCGCCCGCACCTCGCGGGTTCCCTGCGGGTCCAGGCCGTTGGTGGGCTCGTCCAGCACGAGCAGCTCCCGCGGCATGAGCAGGGCGTTGGCCAGTCCCAGCCGCTGTTTCATGCCGAGGGAATAGGCGTGGGCCTTCTTCCGCGCGGCGTGCGAGAGCCCCACCCGATCCAGTGCGGCGGCCACCCGGGCCGGCCGGGTGCGCGGCGACGAGTGCCGGTCGGCCGCATCGAAGCGCCGCAGATTCTGCTCACCGGTCAGGAACGGCGAGAACGCGGGTCCCTCCACAAGCGCGCCCACGCGCGGGAGCACGTCATCCAGCGCCCGTGGCATCGACGATCCCAGCACACGCGCGTTGCCGCTGGTGGCCCGCAGCAGACCGAGCAGCATGCGGATCGTGGTGGTCTTGCCCGAGCCGTTCGGCCCGAGGAAGCCGAAGACGGCGCCGCGCGGCACGATCAGATCGACCGCGTCGACGGCTGTCTGCGCTCCGAACCGCTTGGTCAGGCCGGACGTCTCGATCGCCGGCTGGGCGGCGGGGTTCGCGCTCGCCACTGGGTCAACGGCCGGTCTGGGCGGCTTCGACCAGACGCGATGCGGGAACAGCCCCGGCCAGCATCCGGCCGTCGTCGGTGATGAGCACGCTGATCAGCGATGTCTGCAGCACCCGTCCGCCCTCCACTGCAGTGGTGACGGCCTCCAGCTGCGCGCGCTGCCCGGAGCTGAGCCCACCCCCCGCTGCCGTCTCCGGCAGCTGGACCACGGCCGACCAGCCCCGGCCGTACACCGTCGGCGCGTCCGGGTCGCCCCTGCCGTGCCGCGCAGCCCAGTCCTCAGGCGAGGGCAGCGCGAGCACCTCATCCACGACGGCGATGCCATCGGCCGGGGTGAAGGCGAGCGCCGCAGGATCCGGCGCCTCGAAGCCGACGCGCGTGAAGGCGATCTGGAACGCGGGCTCGTCCGAGCCCCGAGCGGTGATCGAGGCTGCCAGCGCGGCGCCGTTCTGGCCGTCGATGGCGAAGCGGATGTCCCCGATGAGCGTGTCCTCGGCGCGCGGGGTGAGGATCAGCTCGTACACGTCGCGGCCGGCAACGCGGGCGTCCGTTCCGACGGTGACCTCGGTGCTCTCGTCGAGTCGCGCCAGAGCCTCTTCCAGCAGCCGCTGCGGAGTCGGCACCGCAGCGTCCTCCGGCGGGCCCGGCAGCCGGCTGCGCCACTGCTCGAGGTCGGAATCGGACGGCAGAGTCAGGCGCGTGGCGGTCTGGGACTCGCTGTCGACGTACCAGGCGATGTCGGCGTCACCGTCGACGTACACGTTGCGTTCGGCAAGCCGATCCAGAACCTGCAGACGCGCGCGTTCCCCGTCGAGGTAGACGTTCGCCGTATGGGTTCCGGCGATCAGCCCGAGGACGTCGTCGAGACCGGCCGCGGCAGCTGCGGAGTCGTCCGCGCCGGACGCGCCGGTCAGTGCGTCCAGGTCGGGAAGCCCGAGCTCGGATGCCTGCTCGATCGTGCCGGTGAGGGTGTCGACCTCGCTCGCACCGGCGAACTCGATCAGTTCCTGGACGCTCTTGTCCGGCAGGTCGACCGCGCCGCTGGCCGCGATCGGCACCAGGATGCCGGCACCCACCAGGATCGGGACGGCCAGCGCACCGGTCCACGCGAGGGCTCGGCGGTCCCGGATCCGGCCTGCGGAGCTCATGCGCCCCAGGCTACGCCGGTCGCGGCATCCCGTCCCCGGTCACAGTGAACACTCAGGATGCCGGGTCAGCGCAGCGCGCCGACGCTGGCCAGACCGAGCCGGATGAGGGTGCCCCGGCCGCCCTCCATCTCGGCGGCCAGGCTGTCCGAGGCCGCCTCGCTGGGCGGCATCCAGGTCACCTCGAGCGCATCCTGGCGCGGCTCGCAGGTGCCCGTGACCGGAACGACGAACGCCAGCGACACCGCGTGCTGCCGGTCGTCGTGGAATGCGGAGATGCCGGGCATCGGGAAGTACTCCGCAACGGTGAACGGCACCGGCTGCAGCGGCAGGAGCGGAAACGCCATCGGCCCCAGATCGTTCTCCAGGTGCCGGAACAGCGCGTCCCGCACGGTCTCGCCGTAGCGGACGCGCCCGCTGACGATCGTCCGGGTCATCTCTCCCAGTGGCGTGGCGCGCAGCAGGATCCCGACCTCGGTGACCGCGCCGAGACCGTCGGTGCGCACCGGGATCGCCTCGACGTAGAGGATCGGAAGTCGACGCCGCGCCTCGGCGAGCTCGATCTCGGACAGCCAGCCCGGGTTGGCGGCGCTGCTCGGAGTCGGCGATCCGAACGACCCGTTGCCGAGCGAGCGGGGATCGCCGCCGAACCCCTGGCCGCGGAGCGGGTCGTCCGCGCCGCCCGCGTCGTCGCGGTCGTCCGGGTCGGGATCGGGAGTTCGCACTGCCATGTCTCCTGTATACCCCAGCAGTCCCGTGCGTGCCGCACGGCGGCGCCGACTGGAATGATAGGCGCATGGCCGTGCCCCCCGCCCTCGACGATTCCGCCGCCCTGTGGTCCGCCCAGACTGCGGAGCGAGCCGGTCGACCGCTGCTGGTCCTGCTGCACGGGTACGGCGCCGATGAACGCGACCTGTTCGGGTTGGTCCCGCACCTTCCGCCGCAGTTCGTCGTTGCGGCCCTGCGTGCGCCGCTCGCACCGCCCTTCCCCGCGCCGGGCTATTCCTGGTATCCCATCGAGGGCATGGAGGGACGCGATGCCCGGCACGTGACCGGTGCCGCGTCCCTGGTGGTCGACTGGGTGGACGCGGTCACCGCCGACGCCCCCGTCGGACTGCTCGGCTTCTCTCAGGGCGCCGCCGTCGCCCTGCAGGCGCTGCGACTGCAGCCGGAGCGATTCGCGTTCGCGGTGAACCTCAGCGGCTACGCCACGCCGGGCGAGCTGCCGGGAGATGCGGCGCTCGCCGAGCGACGCCCGCCCGTCTTCTGGGGACGGGGAACGCACGACGACGTGATCCCGCAGTTCCTGGTCGAGCACACGGTGACCTGGCTGCCTGAGCACGCCGACCTCAGCGGTCGCGTCTACCAGGGGCTGACCCACAGCGTCTCGGAGCCGGAATTGGACGACGTTCGGGTCTTCCTGCACAAACAGCTCGAGATCCTCGAGCCGGATCCGCAATCCTGAACGCCGACCGGATGCCGCGCCTGCGGCATCCGGGTATCATGATCGTTCCTGCCCCCGACGTGAGGAACCTCCGGTGAGACTGATCGACGCCTCCGCGCCCGCATCCGCGCGCTGACCCGTCGACGCTCACCGTCTGGGGCTTCCTCCAGCGAGCATCGCCCCTTCGATCCGATCGAGGCCGGGCGACCGGTGTCAGCGCATCCCTGAGAGATCAGGCCTGACAACCCGGGAGGCTTCATGCCCATGCACTCCCCCACCGCCTCCGTTCGGCACAGCATCGTCCTGGACCACGTGTCGTTCCGCTGGCCGGACGGCACGCCGGCGCTTCGCGACGTCTCCGGCGCGTTCGGAACCGGCCGCACCGGACTGGTCGGCCGCAACGGCTCCGGCAAGTCCACGCTGCTGCGCCTGATCGCGGGCGAGCTCACCCCCTCGGCCGGGCACGTCTGGACGACGGCGGACGCCGCGTACCTGCCGCAGCGACTCACCCTGGATGTCGGACGGACCGTCGCCGAGCTTCTGGGTGTGGCCCCGACGCTGACCGCGCTGCGGGCGATCGAGTCCGGCGACGTCGACCAGCGTCACTTCGACGTGGTCGGCGACGACTGGGACATCGAATCACGCGCGCACGCCGCCCTGGCCGATGCCGGCCTCCAGCCGGACATGCTCGACCGCAGCGTCGGGGAACTCTCCGGTGGGGAGTCGGTGCTCGCCGCGATCGCGGGCATCCGGCTCGGCACGCCGTCGATCACGCTGCTGGACGAGCCGACGAACAACCTCGACCGCGACGCCCGCGCACGCCTGGCGGCCATGGTCCGCGGCTGGCCGGGCGCGCTGATCGTGGTCAGCCACGACCTGTCATTGCTGGAGCTCATGGACGACACCGCGGAGCTGTACGACAGTGCGCTGTCGACTTTCGGCGGGCCGTACTCGCAGTGGCGTGCCTGGCTGGATGCCGAACAGGACGCCGCCCGGCAGGCGGAGCGAGCGGCTGTGCAGGTCGTGCGCCGAGAGAAGCGGGAGCGGATCGAGGCGGAGACGACGATCGCGCGGCGTGAGCGGACCGGTCGCAAGGCCTCCGCGGAGAAGCGGCTGCCGAAGATCGTCATGAACGCGCGCAAGCGGGAGGCGCAGGTCTCGGCCGGCAGGCTGCGCGGCGAGAAGGCGGAGCGGGAGGCGACGGCGCGCGCTGCGTTGGAGACCGCTGAGCGCCGTGTCCGCGACGACGATGCCGTCCGCATCGATCTGCCCGATCCCGGGGTTCCGGCCGGCAGGCGCATCACGACCATCGGCGACGGCGAACGCTCCTGGTACATCCGGGGACCGGAGCGGGTCGCGCTGGTCGGCGCGAACGGCGTGGGCAAGACGACCCTTCTCGAGTGTCTGGTCGGCGGCGGGTGCGAGCGCGCCGCCGCGCAGACAGACCGCATCGGCTACCTGCCGCAGCGTGTCGACACGCTCGACGAGGCGGCGTCCGTCCTGGCGAACGTGCGCTCCGCGGCACCGGCGGTGCCGGATCGCGAACTGCGCAACCGGCTCGCGCGCTTCCTGTTGCGCGGCGACGCGGTCGAACGGCAGGTGGGCACCCTGTCCGGCGGTGAGCGCTTCCGGGTGGCCCTCGCCCGTTTGCTGCTGGCCGATCCTCCCCCGCAGCTGCTCGTGCTGGACGAGCCGACGAACAACCTCGACCAGGACACCGTGGACCAGTTCGTCCAGGCGCTCACGGTGTATCGCGGTGCGGTGCTGGTCGTCAGTCACGACGACGCGTTCCTGGACCGGCTCGGCATCGATCTGACCCTCGAACTGAGCACCGACGGTCGGATCACGCAGCAGCGGTGACGGTACCGACGTGCACCGGCGGGGGGCTCAGAGCCCGTTCGCGACCAGCGACCCCAGTGCGCCGAGGACCTCCGCGCTGCTCCACGGTGCGTCGCGGGCGACTTCGGCCGAGAGCACGTTCACGCCATCGGTGAGTTCGAACATCGTGCCGGCGATGTATCCGCCGCCCGGCCGCGTATAGGCCTCCACGGCGTGCGCGCCGGTGTCCACCGGCGCCCCTTCACCCGCCCACGGAACGTCCCACCCCAGTCCCGCCGTCGAGGACAGGATGAGACGGTTGGCCGCCGTCGCGGCATCGTCCAGCAGGCACATCCGATACGCTACGGCGGTGTCGGCGAGCGCTGTCCCGGCGGAAGGCGTGTCATGGTGGCCCAGCCACGTTCCGGTCAATTCGGCACCGAGGAGCGTGCCGACCGATGCTGCCAGCTGCGCACAGTCCGGCGCGCTCCACCACCGGCTCCGGTCCTGTTGCCACGTCGGCTGCCCGTACACGTCCGCGCGCGCGGCGATCTTGCTTCCCAGCAGATCGCCCAGGGAGTCCACTCGCTCTCGGGTCATGGCGGGCAGGCCTTGGAACGACCCGACGATCCGCAACCCCTCCGTCTCCCACTGCCACGCGCAGACCCAGTCGGGATTGCACTCCTGGAAGTACAGCTCATCCTGGTCGGGCGTGAACTCCGCGCTTCCCAATCCGGCCCTGGGCAGGATCTCGAAGCCGCCCCTGACCGCTTCGCCCTCCCACTCGCAGCTGAGCCCGCCCACTCCGTTGAGGGATCGCGTCCAGCGCTCGTCGCGACGGAAGACCCGCGTGACGGGTTCGCCGATGGTGTGCGACAGCTCTTCGGGGGTGAGGGCCGCCACGCAGTCGCCGTCCATCACGGTCGGAGGCCGCTCACCGGGAGCGACCACGAGCGCCTGCGGTGCGGGTGACGACGGGGTTACCGGCGCCGGCGTCGAGGTCGGTGTCGGCGGCGGGACGGGCGTCGCCGCGCAGCCCGCGAGCAGGGCGAGCACCAGCAGCGGGACGACGGTGAGGGGGCGGCGCATCGTCTGTCCAATCCGTGGGCTTACGTGACAGTAGCGCGCCGAACCTTCTGCCCGGCGCGGACCGATCCGTCTCTCGCGGCTCCTGGCACGCGCGACGGCGACACGGCCCGAATGTCGCCTCCACCAGGGAGGATGGGAAGGTGCCCAACGTGCTCGAGCGGTTCGGTCCTGCCACGCAGGACTGGTTCCGCGGCGCGTTCGCGGCACCCACTCCCGCGCAGCTCGGTGCCTGGGATGCGATCTCGCACGGCAAGCACGCGCTCGTGGTCGCGCCCACGGGATCGGGCAAGACGCTGTCGGCGTTCTTGTGGGCCATCGACCGGATCTTCCACGAGAAGGATGCCGCTCCGGTCGCGCCCGCCAGACGCCGGGGTCGCGCGGCACCGCCTCCGGCATCCCCCACCCGCGTTCTCTACATCTCGCCGCTGAAGGCTCTCGGGGTCGACGTGGAGCGCAACCTCCGCTCGCCGCTTGTCGGAATCGGCCAGTCGGCGCGGCGCCTCGGAATCACCGTTCCGGCAGTGACGGTGGGGGTGCGCTCGGGCGATACCACCTCATCGGACCGTCGCAAACTCGTCACCGCACCCCCGGACATCCTCATCACGACACCGGAGTCGCTGTACCTGATGCTGACCAGCCAGGCCGGCGAGACCCTGCGCGGCGTGCACACCGTGATCATCGACGAGGTGCACGCGGTGGCAGCCACCAAGCGCGGCGCCCACCTCGCGGTCAGTCTGGAGCGCCTCGACGACCTGCGACGGGCCGACGATCCGGCCGCGGCGCCCGCCCAGCGCATCGGCCTGTCCGCGACCGTCCGCCCCATCGACGAGGTCGCCCGCTTCCTGGGCGGCTCGGCGCCGGTCGAGATCGTCGCGCCGCGGGCGACGAAGACGTTCGACCTGACGGTCGTGGTCCCCGTGGACGACATGCTCAACCCGCCTCCCCCGCCGGGGGCGGAGACACCGGATGCCGCGCCCGACGGTTCGGCCGACCAGGACTGGTTCTCGGACGGATCGGGCACGCGCCCCGAATCGACCGAGATGACCGGTTCGCTGTGGCCCCACGTCGAGGAGGCGATCGTCGACCGCATCCTGCAGCACCGCTCCACCATCGTGTTCTCCAACTCGCGCCGGCTCGCGGAACGGCTGACCGGGCGACTGAACGAGATCTACACGGAGCGGCTCGGCCTGGAGCTTCCGGATGCCGCGATCCCGGCCGCGATGATGGCTCAGGCCGGCATCAGCTCAGGGGCGGACCCGGTGCTGGCCAAAGCGCACCACGGGTCGGTGTCCAAGGAGCAGCGCGCGCAGGTGGAGGAGGAGCTGAAGGCCGGCATCCTGCGCTGCGTCGTGGCGACCAGCAGCCTGGAGCTGGGCATCGACATGGGCGCCGTCGATCTCGTCATCCAGGTGGAGGCCCCGCCCAGCGCGGCGTCGGGTCTGCAGCGCATCGGGCGCGCCGGTCACCAGGTCGGCGAGGTGAGCCGGGCCGCACTCTTCCCGAAGCATCGCGGTGACGTGCTGCACACCGCGATCGTGACCGAGCGGATGCTGGCCGGGCAGATCGAGGCGATCTCGATCCCGCAGAATCCCCTGGACATCCTCGCGCAGCAGACGGTGGCGGCATCCGCCCTCGGCCCGATCGATGTGGAGGGCTGGTTCGAGACGGTCAAGCGCAGCGCCCCGTTCCGCACACTTCCGCGGTCGGCGTACGAGGCGACGCTGGATCTGCTGGCCGGCCGGTTCCCGTCCGACGAGTTCGCCGAGCTGCGGCCCCGGCTGGTGTGGGACCGCGACCAGGGCACGCTGACCGGCCGGCCCGGGGCACAGCGCATCGCGGTCACCAGCGGCGGCACCATCCCCGACCGCGGACTGTTCGGCGTCTTCGTAGCGGGTGAGTCGCAGAACGCGCGGGTCGGCGAACTGGACGAGGAGATGGTCTACGAGTCGCGCGTGAACGACGTGTTCACGCTGGGCACCACGAGCTGGCGGATCGTGGAGATCACGCACGACCGGGTCAACGTGCTGCCGGCCTATGGGCAACCCGGAAAGCTCCCGTTCTGGCACGGGGACGGCCTGGGACGACCGGCTGAGCTCGGGGAGGCGCTCGGAAAGTTCTCGCGCGAGGTGTCCGCGGCCACTCCCGCCAAGGCGCGCGATCGCCTCACCGAGGCCGGTCTCGACCAGAACGCGTCCACGAACCTGCTCGCCTACCTCGCCGAGCAGCGCGAAGCCACCGGCACCCTCCCGACCGACAAGTCGCTCACCGTCGAGCGCGGACGCGACGAGGTGGGCGACTGGCGGATCATCCTGCATTCCCCGTACGGCATGAAGGTGCACGGGCCGTGGGCGCTCGCGGTGAACGCCCGGATCCGCGAACGCCTCGGGGTGGAAGGATCGGCGGTGGCCAGCGACGACGGCATCATCGCCCGGGTTCCGGATGCCGCGGCCGAACCGCCCGGTGCGGAGCTGTTCGTGTTCGAACCCGATGAGCTCGAGCAGATCGTGATCGACGAGGTCGGCGGCTCTGCGCTGTTCGCGTCCCGGTTCCGGGAATGCGCGGCGCGCGCTCTGCTGATGCCGCGGATGAACCCCAACCGCCGCTCTCCGCTGTGGCAGCAGCGCCAGCGCTCGGCGCAACTGCTCGAGGTGGCACGCCGCTACCCCACGTTCCCGATCATCCTGGAGACGCTGCGCGAGGTGCTGCAGGACGTCTACGACGTTCCCGCGCTGCTGCGGATCGCCCGCCGGATCGGCGATCGCAGCATCCGGCTGGTCGAGACGACGACGACCCAGCCCTCGCCGTTCGCCCGCGACCTGCTCTTCGGGTATGTCGGCGCGTTCATGTACGAGGGCGACTCGCCGCTGGCGGAACGCCGGGCCGCAGCGCTGTCGGTCGATCCTGCGCTGCTGAGCGAACTGCTCGGCAAGGTCGAGATGCGCGAGCTGCTCGATCCCGAGATCATGGCGCAGTTCGAACGCGAGGCGCAGCGGCTCGCTCCGGACCGCCATGCCCGGGGCCTGGAAGGCGTGGCTGACCTCCTGCGGATGCTGGGCCCGCTGGATGCCGCGGAGGTGGCGGCACGACTGGAGGGCGCCGAGCCGGGAACCGATGCGGTGACCGCGGCATCCGCTCATCTGGACGAGCTGATCCTCACCCGCCGGGCGATTCCGGTGACGATCGCGGGGGTGCCCCGGGTGGCGGCCATCGAGGACGCGGGGCGCCTGCGCGATGCCCTCGGCGCCGCCCTGCCCGTCGGCATCCCGAACGCATTCCTGGAACCGGTCGCCGATCCGCTCGGCGACCTGGTCGCCCGCTTCGCGCGCACGCACGGGCCCTTCCCCACGAGCGCCGTGGCCACCCGACTCGGGGTCGGCGTCGCGGTCGCGCGGCTCACCCTGCAGCGGCTGGAGAGCCAGGGTCGCATCGCGAGCGGGTTCTTCCTGCCGCAGACGGACGCGACCGGAGACGAGAACGAGTGGTGCGACGCGGAGGTGCTGCGACGGCTGCGGATGCGCTCGCTCGCCGCGATCCGGGGAACCGTCGAACCGGTCTCGCCCGAGGCCTTCGCGCGATTCCTGCCGGTCTGGCAGCACATAGCGCGTCCGCTGGAGGGGATCGATGGGGTCGCCGCGGTCATCGAGCAGCTGGCCGGCGTTCCCATCCCGGCCAGCGCATGGGAGTCCCTGGTGCTGCCGTCCCGGGTGGCCGACTACGCCCCGGCGATGCTGGACGAGCTCACCGCCACGGGTGAGGTGATCTGGTCCGGACATGGCGCGCTGCCCGGCCGGGACGGGTGGATCGCCCTGCATCCGGCCGACACCGCTGCGCTGACCCTGCCGTCCCCGGAGGACGAGCTGGTCGCCGGGTCGCTGGAGGAGCGGCTCGTGGACGCGCTCGCCTCGGGCGGCGCCTACTTCGCCGCCCAGCTGCGGCAGCTCGCCGGCGCCGAGAACGAGCAGTCGGTCGTCGAGGCGCTGTGGAACCTGACGTGGTCCGGCCGGGTCACCAACGACACCTTCGCCCCCATCCGGATGCTCATCGGCGGGGGGTCGCAGGCGCACCGCACCGCGCGCAAGGCACCTCGCGCTCGGCTGTATCGGGGCGCGACGATCCCGCGGACCAGCACGCCGCCGCGGCCTCCCGCGATCGGCGGTCGCTGGTCGCTCCTGCCCGGGCCGGAGCCGGAGCCGACGCTGCGCGCGACGGCGGCAGCGAGCCTCCTGCTGGATCGCTACGGGGTGGTCACCCGCGGCTCCGTGCAGGCCGAAGGGCTGCCCGGCGGCTTCGCGCAGGCGTACCGCGTGCTCGCCGGGTTCGAGCAGGCCGGGCACTGCCGCCGCGGCTACGTCATCGAGAAGCTGGGCGCCGCGCAGTTCGCCGCCTCGGCCACGGTAGATCGTCTCCGCGAGTTCGCGGGTCTGCAGGACCCGCCGCCGCTGCGGGCGGTCACCCTGGCCGCCACCGACCCGGCCAACCCCTACGGCGCGGCGCTGGCCTGGCCCGCGCTGGAAGGGATCTCGCACCGCCCGGGCCGCAAGGCGGGCGGGCTGGTCGCGATCGTGGACGGCGCGCTGGTGCTGTACCTGGAACGTGGAGGCAAGACGGCGCTCGCGTTCACCGATGATGAGGCCGTGCTCGCAGCCGCGACCCGCGATCTGGCCGCCACCGCGCGCGGCCGGCGCCTGGCGACACTGACCATCGAGCAGGTCAACGGCGCGTTCGTCTACGGCACCCCGGTCGGACGCGCTCTGCGCGATGCCGGCTTCGTCGAGTCTCCGCGCGGCCTCACGCTGCGCCGCGCGACGGCCGGTGACGCGCTGCGCGAGGCCGCGCGTGCCTGAGGGCGACACCGTCCACCGGGCGGCGCAGCGGCTCCACGACGCGCTGGCCGGCAACGACGTCACCCGATTCGACCTGCGGGTGCCACAGCTGGCCACGGCCGACCTGCGGGGCATGCCCGTGCACGCCGTCGTGGCCCGCGGCAAGCACCTGCTGCACCAGATCGGCGAATGGACACTGCACTCGCACCTGAAGATGGAGGGCGAGTGGCGCGTGTACCGCCCTGGTGAGCCGTGGCGCAAGCCCGCATTCCAGGCGCGCGCGATCGTCGGCACCCAGCAGTGGGACACCGTGGGGTTCGATCTCGCCGAGATCGACCTGGTTCCCACCGACGCCGAGGGCAGCCTCGTCGACTATCTGGGTCCCGATCCCCTGGGCCCGGACTGGGACGCGGCGGAGGCGACCCGCAGACTGGCCGCCGACACCCGGGCGGTCCACGTCGCGGTGCTCGACCAGCGCAACGTCGCAGGATTCGGCAACGTGTACGCCAACGAGATGCTGTTCCTGCGCGGCATCCTGCCGACCACGCCGGCCACCGAGGTGGATGCCGCGGCCCTGCTGGATCTGGGCACCCGGATGATCCGCGCCAACGTGCATCGCGCGGCGCGCACCTTCACCGGCGAGGACCGCCCGGGGCGGCGGTTCTGGGTCTACGGCCGCGCCGGCAAGCCCTGTCGCCGCTGCGGCACCGTGATCCGGGAGGCGAGTCTCGGGGCGAGACCGACCAGCGAGCGGAACGTGTTCTGGTGCCCGCGGTGCCAGATCTGAGGGCGGACCGGCTCGCACCCGCCCTCGATCGCAGCGGCCCGACCCGACAGGATGGAATCACCGAGGGATGAGGAGGTGATGGCCGTGGGCACGACCGTCTTCGAGCGACGGCGGCCGGCCGCATCCGTCCTCGACCGCAGCCTGGCCGCCACTCGCCGGAGCATCTTCTGGCTCGACGATCTGCCGGACCGGCCGGCCCGTCCGCCGCTCACGGGCGACCGGGTCGCGGACCTCGTGATCGTCGGCGGTGGATACACCGGCCTGTGGACGGCGTTGCTGGCCCGACGCCGTGATCCGGATGCGCGCATCGCGATCGTGGAGGCGCGCACGGTGGGATGGGCGGCATCCGGCCGCAACGGCGGCTTCTGCGAGGCCAGCCTGACCCACGGTCGGGACAACGGCGTGGCCCGGTGGCCGGAGGAGATCGACACCCTCGACCGACTCGGGATGCGGAACCTGGACGCGATGGGGGCGGATCTGGCCGAGTGGGGGATCGACGCGGAGTGGGAGAGGGTGGGCGCGCTCTCGGTGGCGACCGAGCCGCACCAGCTCGCCTGGCTGGACGAATGGGCTCAGGATGCCGCGGCGCGTGGCGAGGGCGGCGTCCTGCGGCTGGACGCCGCCCAGGTCCAGGCATCCGTGGCGTCGCCGACCTATCTGGGCGCCGTGTTCGAGACGCGTTCGAACGCCCTCGTGCATCCGGGCAAGCTGGCAGCCGGTCTCGCCCGGGCGGCGGAGGAGCGGAGCGTCGAGATCTTCGAGCGCTCCCCCGTGCGGCGCCTCGAGACGACCGCCCGCGGTGTCGATGTGATCACCGAGACCGGCCGCATCTCCGCCGGCCGGGCGGTGCTGGCCACGAACGTCTTCCCGTCGCTGCTGAAGCGGAATGCGCTGATGACCGTGCCGGTCTACGACTACGTGCTCATGACCGAGCCGCTGACGGCCGCGCAGCGCTCCGCGATCGGCTGGCACGAGCGGCAGGGCCTCAGCGACGTGGCGAACCAGTTCCACTACTTCCGTCAGAGCGCCGACGGGAGGATCTTGTTCGGCGGCTACGACGCGGTGTACCACTACGGCGGCAGGGTGCGGGCGGCGTACGAGGAGCGTGCGGAGTCCTTCCGCACGCTCGCGAGCCACTTCTTCACGATGTTCCCCCAGCTGGAGGGGCTGCAGTTCACGCACCGGTGGGCGGGCGCGATCGACACCTGCTCGCGGTTCTGCGCGTTCTTCGGCACCGCGCGTGCGGGCAGAGTCGCGTACGCCGCCGGCTTCACCGGTCTGGGGGTCGCCGCCACCCGATTCGCCGGCGAGGTCATGCTCGACCTGCTCGACGGCGTCCCGACCGAGCGGACGTCGCTGCGGATGGTGCGCGAGCGCCCACTGCCGTTTCCCCCGGAACCGGCAGCGGCCATCGGCATCAACGCGACGCGGTGGTCTCTGGACCGCGCAGACCACCAGGAGGGGCGCCGGAATGTGCTGCTGCGAACCCTGGACGCGCTGGGTCTGGGCTTCGAGTCCTAGCGCCCTGCACGCGGGGCACGGCCCGCATGGAAGCACGCCGCGCACGTGGGCGCACGGGGGAATCCGATCCCCGCTCGAGACCGAATAACCCCTGCCGACGGGTGGGTGCGGACAAGCCGATGCGAGGGAATGAAATCGCGGCGGGTCAGGTTATCCCTGTACTCGGCAGGAATGCGCCGTTGGAGGGGACCGTGGGTAAGAATTACGTCGACATCGAGAACGACCGTGGTGAGATGCTGCGCTACCGCAAGCACTCGAACGGGCGGGGCCTGATCGCGCACGGCGCGAAGGTGCACCCGAGCGCGATCGTGGAGATCGGCGCCTACGTCGAACCGGGGGTTCACATCGCTGCCGGCGCACACGTGGGCCGGGGAGTCTGGGTGGAGCAGGATGCGGTCATCGGCCCGGAGGCGGACATCGCGCCGCACGCGCACATCGGCTCCGGCGCCGCGATCGGAGCGGGAGCGAAGATCGGCGTGCGCACCCATGTCGGCACCGGCGCCCGTGTCGCCGTCGGCTCCCTCATCGGCGACGATGAGACGATCCAAGACGGCGAGCGCGTCGCGACCGACCGCCGCGGACTGCGCCTGGCGGCCTGATCCCACGCGCGGCCGAGCCCGGACGGGTCAGGCGAACAGGAACAGCACGACGCCGATCAGCGGTAGCGTGCCCTGGGTCACGGCCGGCCGCAGGTAGGCGCGCCCGCTGGTCAGCAGGACCAGCGAGGCGGCCAGCATCGACCCGAGGCTGAACAGCACCAGGGTCAGTCCCGCCACCCGCAGGGCAGAACCGTCGCCGCCCGTCCAGAACAGCACGAGCCCCAGAATCGCCCCGATCGCCAGGAACAGGTTGTAGAAGCCCTGGTTGTAGGCCATCGGCTTGCTCGTCTCGGCAGCTGCCTGGTCCGCGACCCGGAAGCGGCGCCACACCCGCGGCTGCGTCCACTGCACGCTCTCCATCACGAAGATGTACACGTGCAGGAGCGCGGCGAGAGCGGCGACGACCGTCGCGATGATCGCGATCATGGCAGGACCCTACCGCCGGACTACGCTTGCCGCATGGCCAAGAGCGGTGGTGGTGCGCGCGGCCGTTCGGGTCGACGGACGGGATCCGCGCGTCCGGCGCGCCTCAATCGCACTGCCGCGCCTCGCACGACCGCGAAGGGAAAGACCGCCAAGCCCAGCGCTGCCGCCCCCGCTGCACCGGCGCCGCCGCCCGCGACCCGGTTCGTGCTCGGAGTGATTCCCGGGGCGACCGCCGGCGGGTGGGTCGACGCCTGGCGCGAGCGGATGCCGCGGACCGAGCTGCAGCTGCTGCCCCTCGACGTCGCGAGCCAGCGCACCGCGCTGCTGGAACGCGGGCTGGATGCCGCGCTGGTGCGTCTGCCGATCGCGCCCGACGGGCTGTCCGTGATCGCGCTCTACGAGGAGACCGCGGTCGTTGTCACGTCGGCCGACTCCCACCTGACCGCGGTCGACGAGCTGGAGCTCGCCGACCTTGCCGGCGAGATCCTGATCGTGCCGCGCGACGATGTGCTCGGCACGGTGGTGCCCGGGGCCGTGCCGGCCGCATTCGCCGCGCCGGAGGACACCGAACAGGCCATCGCGACCGTCGCCGCGGGGGTGGGCATCGTCATCGTGCCCATGTCGCTGGCGCGTCTGCACCGTCGCAAGGATGCCGCCTACCGGCCGCTGCGGGACGGGCCGACCTCCACCGTCGCGCTGGCCTGGCCCACCGACCGCACCAGCCCCGAGGTCGAGGCCTTCATCGGCATCGTCCGCGGACGCACGCCGAACTCGTCACGCGGCTGAGGACGGGACGCCGCACACCGGCACGCCGAGTCGGGGGATGTCGCCGACCTGGGTCTCTGCGACATCCCCCGCAGAACGGCCGACCAAGACCGACGCGTCCCGATCGCGCCCCACTGGTCTTCGTGCCCCCAGCAGGCCATGCCCCCCGACATCGCCCTGCGTGTGCCGTTCTACCCATCAAGAGCCGGCATCCTCCGCCCTGATACATCGGAGTGGCCTGATGCATCGGAGTGGCCTGATGCATCGGAGTGGAAGGTCGCGCCGCAGATTCAGAAACCCGACCCGTGGGCCTGAAACGGCGCGATGATCCCGGTGCGCTCGGATGCCGCGGCCAGCGCCGCACTCGGCGGCTCACCGGCCGCGAGGCCCTCGTGCATCGCCCCGAGAAGCTCGCACGCGACGTCATCCGCGACGATGACCGGCGCGGCGATCACGCAGCGGGTTCCCGCGTGCAGCCAGACGCGGGTCATCCCGATCGCCTCTTCACCCCACAGCACCGAGGATCGGCCTACCTCGCACGCCGAGAGCACCACAGTGGCGGGCAGCTCCGGCACGAGGTCGATGTCGTAGCCGAACAGCGTTCCGTCCGCCAGTTCCAGACCGGAGAACAGCGGGTTGTCGGCGGTGTGCCGGCCGTGCGCGGCGATGTGCAGCACGTCCACGCGGGATGCCAGGTCGACGACCTCCGCCACCACCGCCCGCTCCCCGCGCAGCAGCCGCGGATCCGACCAGGCGGATGCGGCCGCCGTGACCTCCTCCTCCCCCCGAGCCACCCGCGGGCCGGCTGCGAAACCCGCGGACGAGGGCACGTGCCACCCACGAGAGCGGTCCCGCACCCACCGGGATGCCGACGGGGCGATCGTCAGGACGCGGGAGCGCAGGCCCGGCAGCATCATCCACGGCACTCCGGCCAGAACGCCCGGCGCGGTCAGCACGATGCGGCTGTCGCCACGCGGCATCGACACGACCGGGTCGACCAGGAGTGCCGACAGGCTGGACAGGCGCGCTTCCAGGCCGGCGCGGACCACCGCGGCCATCGGCCCGGCCGTGACGGTGGCCGACACGTCCAGGTCGGCGCGCAGGCCGCTGAGGGCAGAGCGCACACCTGGCCAGTCCAGCGCGACGAACCGCACGCGCGCGCGCGAGGCGACGAGCACCCCCAGTCGCACGCCGTCGAACACATACGACAGGAGCACATCCTCGGCGAGGCTCTCGCGCACCTCCGCCAGCGATGCGCGGGTGCGTGCTTCACCGGCGCCGGTGCGCGACCACTGCCGTTCCCGCGCACGGTCCCGAAGCAGCGCCGCACGCGGGCCTGCCGGCCACTCGCCGTCCGGCGAGGCGCTGCGCAGGATGCGCAGCTCCGCAAGGTCCGCCGCGACTCCCGGATCCGGCGGCGGGCGCACCGGGATGATCGGGTGACTCAGGAGGCGCGCGCGCTCCGCCCAGTCGAAGATCACATCGTGCCGCCCGGAGCGGAGCGCGGAGGACAGCCCGGTCGTGATCAGCCCAGCACCGCGCATCGCCGCCGAGACCTGAAGATCGAGGCTGCCGACAGCCTGCTGGGTTCGATCGAGCAGGTCCAGACCGCGCGCGGCGTGGCGGCGCGCGTCCGACTCCTGCCGGGCGGCCGCCGCGCGCGCCGCACGCACCTCGTATGCCAGCAGCGCCGCCTCCAGCGGGGTCCTCCGGTCGATGCGCACGCCGGGAAGCGGCGCAGTCTGATCGCGTCGGATGCGAGCAAGCGCATCCGTGAGACGCAACGCCTCCGCCTCGGAGTGGAAGCCCTGCGCGCGGAGCTCGCCGACGACCTCGGCCACGACCGTGGGGGTGGGCAGGCGGCGGGGCACCCGCACCGGGGTGCCGGCACGGTCGATGCGCCCGACGGCGAGTCGGGCGCGCAGCAGGAGCGCCTCCGCCCGCACCGCCCAGCCCGTGCTGCCCAGCGCGGCGAAACGGCGCGCCGCCGCCGATGCGGCCACGGCCGCCCGCTCCGGATCGTGGCTGAGCAGCGATCGGGCCAGATGGTATTCGGCGGTGGCGCGCTCACGAGGAGCACGATGGCGTCCGAAGGCCTGAGACACGCTCTCCAGGCTGCGCTCGGCCTCGGTCACCAGGCCCGCCTCGCGCAGGACCTCGGCGCGATCGAGTTCGTTGATGGCCGCCCACAGCTCGGATTCCCCGTCGAGCGGTTCCCGCACCGACTGCATGGTCTGCAGCGCGGCGACCAGGTCGCCGGCCAGCATCAGCGCATATCCGCGATTGTGGATGGTGAGATTGACCTCGTCGCGCAACCCGGCGTCGCGGTACGCGGTCTCGGCCAGTTCGAGGTCGGCCATGACCGGGCCGAGGCGGCCCCGCTGCATGTCCACGAGGGTACGGTTGAGCCGCATGTTGGCCTGACGCACCGGGGAATCGGCCAGTCCGCGAATGCTCTTGCCCAGCCAGTCGGCGGCGTCATCCAGCCGTCCGCGCTCGAGGGAGAGGGCCCCCAGCTGTCCATGGAGCTGGGCGACGGTCGACGGGGACAGTCCGCCGCGCGCGAGGATGTCCAGACACAGCTTCTCGCCGGCGTCCACGTCGCCCAGTCGAGCCAGAACGTACGCCGACGTGCCGGCGATCCGTGCCTCCAGCTCGACATCGCCCGCGGCGGTCGCCTTCTGCGCGGCGCCGGCGAGCGTGCGACGTGCAAGCGCATAGCGACCCCTGTTCGCCTGCAGCACGCCACGCTCGTACAGATCCCCCGCCGTCGGGCCCACTCAGCCATGATGGCGTGCCGCGCGCGTGCGCGCGACCGGGCCGGTGATCGGGATGCGCTCGCGGGCTACCCGGTCTTGCGCGACTTGTCGATCGCGTCGACCTCGATCAGCGCCTTCTGGACGGGCGACGCGGCGCCCGTGCCCAGCTTGCCGCCGGCCATCAGCGATTCCCCCAGCTCCCTGGCGATCGTGGCGGCGACGAACGGGGACGCGAACGAGGTCCCGCTCCAGATCGCGAAGCCGCCGGTGTAGTCATCCGGGTCCAGGCTCTGCCTGCGCCGCTGCAGGCGGTCGTTCTTCGAACCGGACTGCACGCCCCCCTCCAGGTGGGGGAACACGCTGACCACCGAGGTTCCCGGCGCATACGTGGTGACCCACTCGCCGATGTTGCTGTACAGCGCCACGGACGTGTTCTGCGGGTTCAGCGCGCCCACCGCGAGGTGGCGTGCCAGCCCGCCGGCTTCGCGGAGGTTGAGCTCGGCGTCGCTTCCCGCCCACAGCGCGGCCGGAAAGGTGGGCCGGTCGGTCGCGTCGTTGCCTGCCGAGCACACCACGACGCACCCCCGGGCGCGCAGCCGGCAGAGTGCTTCGTGCAGGCGCACACTGAATCGGCCGTCCTCAGGTGTCTCGTGGTAATACCCCAGCGACAGGTTCAGCACGTCGATGTGGTGCGGGTCGGACTTCGTTCCCGCCGCGGCCCATTCCGCGAGATCCTCGATGGCATCGATCAACTCGCTCTCGATCACGGTGCCGTTGCTGTCGGCGACTCGGATCGAGATGAGGTTCGCTTCCGGTGCCACCTGGCGGAGGATGCCCGCCACGAAGGTGCCGTGCCCCGCAGCCGGATCCAGGAACCCGTCCAGCGGGCCGGACTGGTCGCCGTACACCTCCGGGTCGGTGTCCGGATCGTCGATGCCGATCACCCCGCCTTTGCTGTCCGGCCACTTCAGCGCGCGGCGCACGATGTCATCCGGGGTCTCTGCGCCGGCCGGAAGCCAGCCGGCGATCGTGCCGCAGCCGGTGTCGACGAACGCGATGACAGGCCGTCGCCCGTTCTTCGCGACCGGCTGCAGGCGGGCGGGCTGGGGGCCCAGATAGGTGACGACTTCGAGCCCGCCCGTGCCCGGATAGGCGTATCCGTCGATGCCGGCCGGGTTCGTCTGCCCGTGGGGGTTGGTCCGACCGTGCGGATTCGTCCGACCGTGCGGGTTGGTCCTGCCGTGCGGGTTGACCCCGATCGGGTCGATGGTCAGCACGTGATCCAACCCCACCCCACGCAGCCGGGGGTCATCCCCCCCGTCCACCTCGCCGCGGGCGGCGATCTCGCGGCGCCTCTCCAGATCCCTGGAGGCATCCGAGGAGATCTCCTTCTTGATCCGAGCGCGCTCCTCCGACGGTGGCCGTTCGCCCGATTCCCGCGACCGCCCTCGCGACGGGGGCCGCTTGGTCCCGCCCTCCGCCGCGCGCTGCTGCTCGATCGCCTTGCGACGCGCCTGCTGCAGCAGACGCCAGGCATCGACCGGAGGGACCGGCTCGTCGTCGCGCACGACCTTGGGCGCCTGCACGATGCGAGCGCGCGTCAACCGGCCGCCGGCCTGATCTTGACGGCGGATCGGCTCGGACTCGATCTCCCAGCCCAGCTCCGCTCCCGCCTCGGCCAGCAGCTCTCCCGCCTCCTGCGCATCACCCGAGATCAGCAGGTGACCGGGCACGTAGGCGGTGGCGAAGGCCTGCAGCCCGGGAACCGGCTCGCGTTTCGGGTCCAGGACGAGCCCCCGCGGCTCGCCGGCGGCCTCCCGCTCTCGCCATGGTCGGATCCGGGGCTCATCAGCCATACGTCACGCCTTTCACAGAAGGGATGCCGGGGCGCCCGGCCTCGGCATCCGCTGGGTCACACTTCGAACTGGGGGGTTTGGAATTCCCGGAGCTCGTCATCCGCGGCGCGGACGACGAGCCGCAGCCGGCAGACGCCCGGCGGCACGTTCTCGAACGCGAACCGGCCGTGCTCACCGGCCTCGGTGCTCCACTCGCGCTCACCCTGTCGCAGACGGATCGCCAGGGCCGCGGCATCCACCCAGCCGTCGATGCGCCGTGAGCCGTCCTCGGCCACGGTGACGTGCACGAGGACACTGGTGGTGCCGTCGCTGAACTGCAGTGTCGCGGTGTCCGCCTCGCCCCGCACCGCCGCCAGCTGGGATGCCTCCACGAGCGTCAGCAGAGCGTACTCGCGCGACAGGTCCTCGACCGCCACAGTCGCGACCATGCGATCGACCAGGTCGGCCGGAACCGGATCGACGTCCTGCCACATCGCGCGCATGCGCGCGAACAGTGCGGCATCCGCGGCGAAGTCCTCAGTCTGCATCGGAATCCTCCTCCCATCCGGCGCTGTGCAGAACGGCGCGAAGCTTCGCGAGGCACCGCTGCCGTGTCGGCCCGATCGAGCCGATCGGCATCGCCAGGTCCTGCGCGATGCGCGCGTAGTCGGGGCGCTCCTCGAAGGCCACGATGCGCAGCAGGCGCTGGCACCGTTCGTTCAGCCGGCCCACGCTCAGCCACAGGCGACGGGACTCGTCGTCGGTGGCGGCGGTCTGCTCGGCGGACTCGCGCGCGGGCAGGTGCGGCTCCAGGCTCTCCATCTCGGTCGGGTCCGCTCGGCGATGAAGCTTGCCGACCCGCCACGCCTCACGACGGGCGACCATGGTCAGCCATCCCGAAACGGCCTGGGGCTCGGTGATGGATGCGTGCCGGCGCACCAAGGTGAGCCACGTCGTCTGCACCACGTCCTCGGCCAGCGCGCGGTCCAGCCCATAGGCGCGGACCACGTGCCACAGCATCGGGGTCATCAGCCGGACCAGCTCGTCCATCGCACGCGTGTCACCGCTGCGCCATCTCAGAAACAGCGCGGCAGCGCGCTCCCACCGCGTCGGCTCGGCGGAATCGACCGAGGCTTCGGCGCTCTCGTGCGTCATAGCGCCCATTGTGTCCACTCCGGGGGGAGCGCGAAAGGAGCATTCCTGATACATCGCGCCGCCGTGCGCTCCGGATTGCGTACCGCGACGGCGCTTTTGCCGCATCGGCCCGACCCGCGTCTAGACTCACGCCATGACGACGGCGCCGCTTCTGTACGTGTGCGTGCGTCCGCAGCAGGGGGCGGCGGCGGCGGAGTATGAGTCCTTCCGCGTGGGTGCGCGGCTCGACGCATCGCAGCTGGTCCCGCTCGACCTGGTCCGGGACCCGCTCCCGGCCGACACGTTCGAGCGGTACAGCGGGTTCTTCGTCGGCGGCAGTCCGTTCAACGTGACGGATCCGGAGTCCTCGAAGACGGACGTGCAGCGCCGGCTCGAAGCCGATCTGGAGCGCATCGCAGCCGCGACCATGGATTCCTCAGGTCCGGCAGCCCTGTTCACGTGCTACGGCATCGGCATCGTGACGCGGTTGCTGGGCGGCGAGGTCACCCGCGCCTACCGCGAGGACACCGGACCGGTCCTCGTCGACCTCACCGTCGAGGGGGAGAGGGATCCGCTGCTGGGATCGCTCGCCCGCCGGTTCACCGCCCTGGCCGCACACAAGGAGGGGTCGGGGCAGGTCCCGCCCGGCGCCACGCTGCTGGCCACGAACAAGGCGTCCCCGGTTCAGGCGTACCGGGTCGGCGACCGCCTCTACGCGACCCAGTTCCACCCGGAGCCCACCACCCGGGCGTTCACCGAGCGCATGGCCGTCTATCGCGACGACGGCTACTTCCCGGCCAACGACTATGAGACCGTCGCCGGCCGTGTGCTGGCGGCATCCGTCACCGAACCGACACGGCTGCTGCGCGCCTTCGCCGGCGCGTTCGGCCCGGCCTGACCTACGCGCCCCCCGGCGGGTGCAGCAGCAGGTCGACCCGCTCGTCGAGGTATGCAGCCAGCGGCATGAAACCGCCCGCGGCGCTCCAGCGCACACTCGGCGTGCCGTCGCGCAGCTGGAGCGGACCGGATGCCTCGCCCCGATCGACCGCGTCGGCATCGAGCAGCTGCCACCCGATGTGCACGGTCTCCCCCTCCGCGATGCCGCCGAGCGCGGCCGCCGCGGCCAGTTCGGCACGGCGGCGCTGCGATTCGGCGGTGAAGCCGCGCCGCACCTCCCGCCGTGCGCGCAGAATGTCACCGGTGGCCAGCACCGCGTCGTCCGTGACCAGCAGCACCCCGAGGTGCCAGGCGGCGCCACGGCGGACGATGCGCGCCGACCTGCCCACCCCGAACAGCCGCCGGGGCGAGATGAGCTCACCGAGGGCTTCCTGCGGCGCACCGGCCAGACGGGACCGTGCGTCCTGGATGAGCGCGCCCGTACTCACACGCGGTCGTCCTCCAGCTCGGCAGCTGCGGGGACGGCCCGCTCGCCGCGCAGGCTCATCGCGATGAGCGGGAACAGCAGCACCGACAGCATCCCGGCACCGACCAGCACGGCCGCCGCGGCGCTGGGCAGGATGCCCTCGTCCACACCGATTCCGGTGACCGCGACGATGATGGGCAGCCCGGTCGCGCCGAGGAACGCGACGGCGAAGCGGTCGCGCCGCGTCGAGCCGGCCGGTGCGGCGAGCATCGACGGAAGCCCGCGCACCAGGAACAGCGCGACGACCACGAGCGGCACGGCCGCCAGCAGCACGGGGGTTTCCATGAGCGAGGCCAGATCGAAGGTGACGCCCGTGTAGATGAAGAAGACGGGCACCAGGAACCCGAAGGCGACCGCCTCGACCTTGCTCTCGACGGCCCTGCGGTCGCTTTCCTTCGCGTCGCGCATCAGCAGGCGCCACACGATGCCTGCGGCGAACGCGCCCAGCAGCAGATCCAGATCCAGCACCACGCTCAGCGCGACCAGGGCGGAGAGGATCAGGAACACGACGCGGATCGCGAACTGACCGGACGTGTGCAGCGTCGCGTTGACGGCGCGGTGCATCGCGCCTGTCGGCATCCGGAACGCCATCCAGATCGCCAGACCCGCCACCAGGCCGAAGACCAGCAGGACGACCGACTCGATCCCCGGATCGCGGCTGCCCAGGAACAGCGAGATCGCGATCAGCGGCCCGAATTCGCCCACTGCACCGATCGCGCCGATCGCGCGACCGAACGGGGTGCGCAGCTCACCGGCGTCGCGCAGGATGGGGAGGATGGTCCCCAGTGCCGTGGAGGCCAGCGCGATGCCGATGACGATGGCGATCTCACCGGGGAAGAGGATCCAGGTCAGTGCCACGCCGGCGGCGAGGCTGATCAGCCAGCCTCCCGCCGCGGCGCGCCCGCTGCGGCCCCGGAAGGCCGCGAATTCGATCTCGGATCCGGCGACGAAGAACAGCATCGCCAACCCGAATTCGGACAGCGCTGCCACGAAGTCCGACGGCACGGCCCAGCCCAGCAGAGACGGACCCACCAGGATGCCGAGGACGAGCTCGAACACGACGATCGGGATCCGCACCCATCTGCTCAGGCTGCGCGCGAACAGCGGCGCCAGCACGGCGAGCAGCGGGATGACGAGAAGGGTCGGCTCGAGCTGGTCCACGCTTCACCGTACCGACTCGGCGGTGCCACCGTCAGCGCGGCGGGGGGTCGTGCCTCGACCGCGACGAGCGCGGTCGAGACCGGTGCGCGCCGTCGCCTCCGGGTTTTTATCGGCGCTCGTCGCACGCGCGCTCATTCCAGCGACTCACGTGCCCGGTCGGCCTGCCGAGCCGCCGCGCGCGCTGTGGACGCGGCGTCGGAGCGCTTCTGATCCAAGCGCGCCGCCTCGTCGTCGGCTTTGTCCGCATCCGTCTCGAGCCGAGCCAGCTCGGTGCGCAGATCCTGGATCCGCTCCCGTAGCAGGTCGCCGCGCTCGCGGACCTTCGCGAGCTTGGCCTCCACCCGCGCGAGCTCACGCTCGGCCTCCCCCGATGCACGCTCGGCCTCGCGCAGGGCGCGCTCGGCGGCCTTGCGCGCCCGGCGCTCGGCGAGGTCGTCTCGGGTGGGAGCGGGAGCATCCGGGACGCCGGGCAGGCTCCCCCCGACGGCGTCGGATACGTCGACGGCCTCGAAGCCGCCGGCCTCCAGCGGACGGACGAGGCGCCCCGTCATGACGGCCGCGGCGGCCGCGGCATCCATCACCGCCGCGTTGAGAGTCTTCTCCACGTCCGTGCGGGCCGACGCGCTGACCGCGACGCCCCGATCGCGCGCCAGTTCGACCGCGCGCGTGGCCAGCGCCGTCACCAGCGCGCGACGCTGGCGGCTCAGTCGCCCGAGCTCGGCAGCGTCCAGGTCGTCCTGCGCCTCGCGCAGCGCACCGGCCAGCTCCAGTGCCTCGCCGAGCTGCCCGTCGCGCGCCAGCAGATCGACGGCCCACGCCGACGCGGTCGGCTTGCGCAGCGCCTTCACCCGGGCGGCGAGGGCCCGATCGGATGCCGCGGCGCGCGCGTTCCGCGCCGCGGTGAACTCCTCGGGGGGCAGGGTGTACAGCTCCGCGGCGATCGCGTCCAGCTGCGCCTGGTCGGCGGCAGGGTCGTCGGCGGAGGGGGACACGGGACCATTCTGTCGGGCAGCCCCGCCGAGCGCGAGAATCCCTGCTCCCCCCGCCCCGTCGCCGTCCCCGGACGCCCCGCTCCCCCACTGCTCCCCTGTCACAACACGCCGGTGCGCCCTGCACTTTGCGACAGGCGAGCCGGCAGGACCCTCCGCGCAGGGCCACTCGCCTGTCACAACACGCCGGCGCGCCCCGCACGCTGCGACAGGCGAGCCGACAGGACCCTCCGCGCAGGGCCACTCGCCGGCAGGAGCTGGCCGGGCTGCGGACGCCGGCTCAGCCCCGGACGACGAGCGCCGCCTGGCGCGCGGCGCCCAGGGCGACGTACTCGCCCGGTGCGGGGACGTCGACGGGGATGCCGAACACCTGCGGAGCGATCGTCCGCACCGCCTCCGACTGGGCGCCGCCCCCGACCAGCAGCGCACGCTTCAGCGGGACGCCCAGCCCGCGCAGCGCGGACAGGCCCGCCGCGAGGCCGGCCAGCATCCCCTCGACCGCGGCCCGGGCGAGGTTCTCGCGGGTGGTCGACGCGAGGGTCATGCCGGTGAGGGATGCCGTGGCATCCGGAAGATTCGGCGTGCGCTCCCCCTCGAAATACGGGACCAGGCGCAGCCCGTGCGCGCCCGGTTCGGCGGCCAAGGCGAGGCGGCTGAGTTCGGCGTGGTCGACGGCCAGGAGGCCGGCGACCACGTCGAGCACCCGCGCGGCGTTCAGCGTCGCGACCAGCGGCAGGAACCGGCCTGTGCAGTCCGCGAATCCGGCGACCGTGCCGCTCGGGTCGACGGTGCGCTGGTCGCTGACGGCGAAGACCGTCCCGCTCGTGCCGATCGAGACCACCACGTCGCCGGGCCCGGCGCCGAGGCCGAGCGCGGCACCGGCGTTGTCGCCGGCGCCAGGGCCGACCCTGCGGCCGGCGTCATCGAGCACCCATTCCGCGGGGCCGAGCACGCGCGGCAGGATCGCGTCATGTCCGAGTGCCGCGATGAGCAGCTCACGGTCGTAGCCGCCGGTCGCCGGGTTCCAGTAGCCCGTGCCAGAGGCATCCGAGCGATCGGTGACCAGCTCGTCGAGCACCGGCCCGAGCGGGGACTCCCCCGCGGGGCCGAACCCGCGCAGCCGCCAGGTCAACCAGTCGTGCGGCAGCGCGACGGCGGCCACGCGTGCGGCGTTCTCGGGCTCCGAATCGCGCAGCCAGCGCAGCTTGGTGATCGTGAAGGACGCGACCGGCACCAGTCCGGTGCGCTCCGCGAGCGCCTCGGCTCCGAATTGCGCGATCAGATCCGAGGCCGCCGCCGCCGAGCGGGTGTCGTTCCACAGCAGCGCCGGGCGGATCACGCGGCCCGCGGCATCCAGGGCCACCATGCCGTGCTGCTGTCCGCCGATCGCCCACGCCGCGACATCGGCGAGTCCGCCGGCGGCGCCGATGGCCGACTCCAGAGCGCTCCACCAGGCGGCCGGGTCCACCTCGGTGCCGTTCGGGTGCATGCCGCGGCCTGCGCGCACCACGGCGCCGGTCTCGGCATCCGTGACCACGACCTTGCAGGACTGCGTCGACGAGTCGACCCCCATGACCAGCGTCATCGCTCACCCTCCCCTTCGACGGTGTCCCACTTCTGCATGCGACACGCCGTGCCGGGCATGCAGGAGTGGGACACCGACCCTGTCACGCGGGTGAACCGCCCTCAGCCGCGCGCGCCGAGCAGATGCTCGGTGGCCAGCTGCTGCAGACGGACGAAGCCGAAGCCCTTGCCGCCCAGGTACGCCGACGGATCGAAGTCCTCGTACGCGGAGCGGTCGGCGAGGAAGTCCTGGTAGGTCTCGCCCTCGTTCAGCGTCGGGATCGACAGCTCGGCGACCTTCGAGGCCTCGAGCGCCTCCTGCACCTCCGGGTCGGCGCGGAATGCCGCGGCGCGCTCCTTCAGCAGCAGGTAGGTGCGCATGTTGGCGGATGCCGAATCCCATACCCCCTGCTCGTCCTCGGTCCGGCTGGGCTTGTAGTCGAAGTGACGCGGCCCGTCGTAGGCGGGCACGCCGCCGGGACCGCCGTTTTCGAGCAGGTCGACCAGCGCGAACGCATTGTGCAGGTCGCCGTGACCGAACACGAGGTCCTGGTCGTACTTGATGCCGCGCTGACCGTTCAGGTCGATGTGGAAGAGCTTGCCGTGGTAGAGCGCCTGCGCGATGCCGGCGGCGAAGTTCAGACCCGCCATCTGCTCGTGCCCGACCTCGGGGTTCAGCCCCACCAGTTCCGGGCGCTCGAGCGAGTCGATGAACGCGATCGCGTGACCCAGCGTGGGCAGCAGGATGTCGCCGCGGGGCTCGTTCGGCTTCGGCTCGATGGCGAAGCGGATGTCGTAGCCCTTGTCGGTGACGTAGTCCCCGAGCAGATTGACGGCCTCGCGGTAGCGCTCCAGCGCCTGGCGGATGTCCTTGGCGGCGTCGTACTCGGCGCCCTCGCGGCCGCCCCACATCACGAAGGTCTTCGCCCCGAGCTCGGCGCCGAGATCGAGCTGGCGGAAGACCTTGCGCAGCGCGAAGCGCCGCACGTCGCGGTCGTTGGAGGTGAATCCGCCGTCCTTGAACACGGGGGCGCTGAAGAGGTTGGTGGTCACCATCGGCACGATCATGCCGGTGTCGGCCAGTGCAGCCTTGAGGCGGTCGATCTGCTTCTGGCGTTCGGCCTCGGTCGAGCCGAAGGCGAACAGGTCGTCGTCGTGGAAGGTGAGGCCGTAGGCGCCCAGCTCGGTGAGCTTCTCCACGGCGTGGACGACATCGAGGGCGGGCCGGGTCGGGCCACCGAACGGGTCGGTGCCGTTGTAACCGACTGTCCAGAGTCCGAACGAGAATTTGTCGGCGGGTGTGGGGGTGGGCATGACGCTCCTTCGCGGAAATTGTTGCGTACGACAACCTATCGCAGATCGGATGCCGCGTCCACCGACATCGGCGGTGAATCGACGGAATCTTGCGTGGACGACTTCGAAACTCTCGGCCCGCGGAACGTAGGATCGAGATATGAAAGCTCCGACGCGCGTCACGCTCGCCGAGATCGCGGCGGAAGCGGGCGTGTCCCTGGCCACGATGTCGAAAGTCCTCAACGGCCGCGCCGACGTCGCGGCGGGCACGCGCGCCCGTCTGGAGGAGCACCTCGCCCGCCACGGCTACACGCGGCGCCGGGTGAGCCAGCGCACCGACATCCTCGAACTGGTCTTCCACGAGCTGGAGAGCAGCTGGTCGATGGAGGTCATCGAGGGCGTCGAAGAGGTCGCCCATGCCGCCGGGCTGTCGGTGGTGCTGACCGTGAGCGGAGATCGGCACTCGCCGGCGCCGGAGTGGATCGACGGCGTCCTGCGACGCCGCCCGACCGGCGTGGTGCTGGTGTTCTCGGACATCGCGGCCCCGCACCGCGACAAGCTGCGCTCCCGCGGCATCCCGTTCGTGATCGTCGATCCCGCCGGCGACCCCTCACCGGAGGTCCCCTCGGTCGGCTCGGCGAACTGGTCGGGAGGCCTGATGGCCACGCGACACCTGATCGAGCTCGGCCATCGCCGCATCGCGGCGATCACCGGGCCGGAGGACATGATGTGCTCGCTGGCCCGCGTCGACGGCTACCGGTCGGCGATGAACGCGGCCGGGTTGCCGATCGATCCGACCTGGATCCGCTTCGGCGACTTCCATCCGGGCGGCGGCGAAGCCCATGGGCGGGACCTGCTGGCCCTGCCCGACCCCCCGACGGCGATCTTCGCCGGCAGCGACCTGCAGGCGCTGGGCGTCATCGCCGCGGGGACCGCGGCCGGGCTCAGCGTGCCAAGCGACCTGTCGGTGGTGGGTTACGACGACATCGCGCTGGCCCGCTGGATGAGCCCGCAGCTGACCACCGTGCATCAGCCTCTGAAGCGCATGGGCGAAGAGGCCACGCGCCTCGTCCTCCGCCTGGCCGACGGCGCCGAGGTGGAGACGCTGCGCATGGATCTGGCCACCCACCTGGTGGTGCGCGGCAGCACCGCCCGCCACCTGGGCTGATCGGACGGCCCCGGCGTCAGAGCTCCTCGACCACGACGTCGGCGTGCAGCGCCCGGGTGTGATCGACCGGGCGGACAGGTCCGCTGAGCCGCACCGACAGCTCCTGGACGATGTCACCGCTCGAGCGGCCGAACCCGAGGACGATCTCGCCCGGCTCGACGATGCGCACCCCGTCCACTCCGGTGAAGCTCGCCAGGTCGGCGGGCACGGTGAAGCGTACCCGGGCGGCCGCGCCCGCGGCGAGGTCCAGCCGCGCGAAGGCGATCAGCCGCTGCACGGGACGCACGACGCTGGCCACAGGGTCGCGCAGGTACAGCTGCACGACCTCGGTGCCGTCGCGGTCGCCGGCGTTGCCGACCCGGAGCGAGACCGTGACACGGCCGTCGGTTCCGACGGCGTCGGCGGATGCCGCGGCATCCGACCAGACGAACGACGAGTAGCCGATGCCGTGGCCGAACGGGAACGCCGGGCTGGGGTCGATGTTCGACACCCCGCTGCGGCGGGCCAAGGGGGCCGCAAGGTACGTGGACGGCTGTGCGCCGGGGGTGGCCGGAACGCTGACGGGCAGCCGCCCGGACGGATTGACCCGCCCGCTGAGCACGCCCGCGATCGCACCGGTGCCCTCCTCTCCCGGAAAGAAGGTCTGGATGATCGCGGCGGCGGACTCCACACCGGTGCCGAGCGCGTAGGGCCGGCCGGCCAGCAGCGTCACGACGGTCGGCGTTCCGGCGGCGAGGATCGCCTCCAGCAGAGCACCCTGCGCGCCCGGCAGCGCCAGACTCTCCGCATCGCATCCCTCGCCGCTGGTGCCGCGCCCGAACAGGCCGGCACGGTCGCCGAGCGCGAGGACGACGATGTCGGCGACGGATGCCGCGGCCACCGCCGCGTCGAACCCGTCGGTCTCGCCGCCGTCCACGGTGGTGCCCGGCTCGTACGTCACATCGGCGTCGGGGAACTCCGCCGCGATCGCCTCGCGCAGGGTGGACAGCTCGATGCCGATCGGCACCTCAGGGTGATGCACGCCCACGTGCGACGGGAACGAGTAGCAGCCGAGGACCGCGTACGGGTCCTCGGCGGTGGGTCCGACGACGGCGATCCGACGCGACGGCGCGAGCGGAAGCGTGCCGTCGTTGCTGAGCAGCACGACCGCGCTCTCGGCGACCCGCCGCGCGAGCGCCCGATTGTCGGCGGAGTCCAGGTCCACGCGTCCGCGCAGGGCGGCGGGCGAGTCGGACTCGACCCCGAGGAGCGCGTCGGGCACCGCGCTCCACTCGGGGTCGAGCATCCCGAATTCGGCCTTCTGCCGAAGCACTCGACGCGACGCCCGGTCCACGAGCGCGCCGTCGACGCGGCCCTCCTGCACCGCGGCGACGAACGGCTCGGACAGAGCCTTGACCGTCGGCAGCTCCACGTCGATGCCGGCGGTCAGGGCGAGCCGCCCGGCGTCCACCCAGTCCTCGGCCACGCCGTGCAGCTGGGTGAGGAATCCGATCGCGAAGTAGTCGGCGACCACGGTCCCGTCGAAGCCCCACGTGTCGCGGAGGAGCCGGGTCAGCAGCGCCGGGTCGGCCGCAGTGGCGACCCCGTCGATGTCCGTGTAGGCGTTCATCACCGAGCGCACGCCGCTTTCGCGCACGGCCATCTCGAACGGGGGCAGCAGCACGTCCGCGAGTTCTCGCGGACCGACTGAGACGGGCGCGAGGTTGCGGCCCGCCCGGGAGGCGGAGTAGCCCACGAAGTGCTTGAGCGTGGCCACGACATCGGCGGACTCGAGTCCGCGGATGTACGCCGTGGCGACCGTCCCGACCAGGTACGGGTCCTCGCCGATGGTCTCCTCGACGCGACCCCACCGCGCATCGCGCACGACGTCCAGGACGGGGGCGAGTCCCTGGTGCACCCCCAGCGCGCGCATATCGGCGCCGATCCGCGCGCCGACCTCCTGGATCAGGGCGGGGTCGAAGGTCGCACCCCAGCTGAGCGGCACCGGGTACGCGGTCGCTCCCCAAGTCGCGAAGCCGGCGAGGCACTCCTCGTGCGCGATCGCGGGGATGCCGAAGCGGTTCGCCGCGGCGATCCGCTGCTGTGCGCGCATCAGCGACAGCGCGCCCAGCGCCGGATCCACCGGTGCGGTGCCGAAGGGGCGCGTGAGCTGGCCGAGGCCGGACGGCAGCAGCGCGTCCAGGTCGATGGGCTCGCTCATTTCGTGCTGGTGCGGCGCGACATCTTCGCCGTCGGCCGATGCGCCGACCCAGACCCCGTACAGCTGCGCGACCTTCTCGCGGACCGTCATCTCGGCCATCAGCGCGTCGACGCGGTCTTCGATCGAACGCGTCACGTCACGCCAGGGCGGCATCACCGCGTCCGAGCCCCGCATCGCCTGGGAGCCGGTCTGGTCTGAAAGGGTCATCCCTTCACCGCCCCGGTCAGTCCGCCGACGATGCGCTTCTCGGCGAGCAGGAAGAACACCAGTGCCGGGATCATCGCCAGCGAGGTGTAGGCCAGCACCGCGCCGGTGTTCTGCGAGTACTGGCTGGAGAACTGGGTGACCCCCAGGGGAAGCGGCCACCACTCCTGCGGCAGCGACCCGGTGCTGATCACCAGCAGCGGCAGCAGATACCCGTTCCAGCTCGCCACGAAGGCGAGGACCCCGACGGTGACCAGGCCGGGTTTGGACAGCGGCAGGAGGATGCGCCAGAAGAAGACCAGCCGCGAGGCGCCGTCGATCACGGCCGCCTCCTCCAGCTCTTCGGGGATCGCACGCAGGAAGGGCACGAGGATGATGATGGTCGTCGGCAGCGCGAACGCGATGCCGGGGATGATGACGCCCAGGTAGGTCCCGTGCAGTCCGAGCGTGCGCAGCAGCAGCGTCAGCGGCAGCGCCGCGACGGTCAGCGGGAACATCAGTCCGGCGGCGAAGAGCGTGTACAGTCCCTGCCGGCCGCGGAAGTTGTAGCGGGCGATGACGAACGCCGCCATGAGCCCCGCCACCACCGCACCGGCGGTGGTGGCGGTGGCCAGGATGACGCTCGCGGCGACGTTGCCCCAGAAGCGGGGGGCGCTCAGCACGGCGGCCCAGTTCTCGAAGACCCACGGATCCGGCAGTCCGGCGGGGTTCGCATTGATGTCGACGGTGGTGCGGAAGCCGCCGATGAAGACGTACAGGACGGGACCGACGGCAACGGCGGCGACCACGAGCGCCACGAGATAGACGAACGGCTGTCCCCGGTCGAACACACGCGGCGAGCGGGGCGGCGTCGGCTGCTCCCCGGACTCGGTCTCGGCCGGCGCGGTGGTGGTGGCGGACATCTAGTGAACCCCCCGAGTGATGGATCCGGCGAGGTCTCGGCGGAGCGCGAAGCGCTGGTAGACCAGCGCGACGACGAGTGAGATGACGAAGAGGATGACGGCGATGGCGCTGCCGTAGCCGGGCTGGCCGGCGAACTGGCCCTGCTGGACCATGTAGGTGGCCATGCTCTCGGTGGCGATGCGGCGCACGGCCGGAGCGACGGTGACCCAGATCATGTCGAACACCTGAAGCGAGCCGATGATGGACAGGAACGCCCAGATGCGGATCGTGGGGGCCAGCAGCGGAAGGGTGATGTAGCGCTGCGTCTGCCACCACGTGGCGCCGTCGATCTGCGCCGCCTCGGCCAGCTCCTCGGGGACGCCCTGGAGCCCGGCCAGCATCAGCAAGATGGCGAAGCCGATGTACTTCCAGGTCAGGATGAAAAAGATGGTCCACAGCGCGATGGCAGGATCGGCCAGCCAGTTCTGGCGGAGGAATCCCAGTCCGAGGCCTTCCAGCATGGCGTTCACGCCCCCACCGGGCTGCAGCAGAAGCCGCCAGGAAAGGCCTGCGATGACCTCTGCCAGCACGTACGGCACGAAGATGAGCAGGCGGAAGACGCCGCGTCCCTTCATCCGCCGGTTCAGCATCAGCGCGACGGCGATCGCGACCGGACCCTGCACCAGCAGTGACATGAACAGGATGAAGAAGGTGTTGGCGATCGCGCGCTGGAACTCCGGGGTATTCAGCGCCCGGGTGTAGTTGGCCAGGCCGACGAACCGGTCCGGGTCGGCCAGGTGGTCCCAGCGGAACGCCGGCGGCAGGTTGAACAGGCTGTACACCGCGGCCAGCACCACGGGCAGGATGACGAACCCCAGGAACAGCACCAGCGCGGGGGTCAGGAAGAGGGTGATCTCGACGCGCTTGCGCACCGCCCCCGAACGGGGACGCGTGCGCGATGCGCGGCCCGGGCCCGCGGAGACCGCGGACCCGGGCGTGCTGACGGCGGTCATTACAGTGTTGCCGCCGCATCCTGCATGCGCGTGACGATGTCCTGCGGGGTGCCGTTGCCGGCGAAGAGGTTGACGATCCCCTCGTTCATCGCGTTCCCGACGGTCGTGCCGAGCGCCGTGTCGAGCCAGATCTGCACGAGCGACGAGTCCGCCAGGCCCTCGGCGACCAGGCTGAGGTTCGGGTCCTCCACCGCAGAGATCGCGCCGGGCACGGTCGGGATGCCGGAACCGCTTTCGGCGAAGCGCTTCTGCACGTCCTCGCTCATGATGTAGGCCAGCAGATCGGCGCACTCCGGCGGAGCGGTCGCAGAACAGCCGAAGCCGTCACCGCCGCCCAGCGCGGCCGACGGGTCGCCCGCCGCACCCTCGATCGCCGGGAACGGGAACCAGCCCAGGAACTCCGGAACCTCTTCGTTGGGGGCGAGGCCGCCGATGGTGCCGACGTTCCAGTGGCCCATCAGCTCCATGGCCGCCTGGCCGTTGGCGATCATGCCCGCCGAACTGCCGGCACCCTCCTGCGGAACGGTGCCGAGGTAGCCCTCCTGGAACGGCTCGATGCCGATGAACTCCTGGAGCTGCTCGCCCGCTTCGACCCAGCACGCGTCGCTGAAGTCGAACTCGCTCACCGCGGCCTCCAGGGTCTCCGGCGAGCAGGACTTCATGGCGAACTGGTACCACCAGTGCGCCGCCGGCCAGCCCGCTCCGGCGCCGACCGCGATGGGGGTGAACCCGGCCTCGCGGAGGGTGCCGACGGCGGTGACGAGGTCATCGAAGGTCTCGGGCACCTCCACACCTGCCTCCTCGAACTGGTCCTTGTTGTACCAGAAGCCCTCGATGCCGAACGTGAACGGGACGGCGTAGGTGACCCCATCCACCTGCCACGGGTAGGCCGTCGCGCCGACGCTCTCGATGGTCTCCGGGATGAGGTCATCCAGCGGCATGAGGTACTCGTTGTCGACCTGGTCGCGCAGCTCGCCGCCCGGCCACACCTGGAACAGGTCCGGCGGGTCGCCCGCGGCCAATGCGTTGGGGATGAGGGTGCGCTGCAGCTCCTCGTTCTGATAGCCGGTCTGCTCCACCGTGACGCCGGGGTTGGCCTCCTCGAACTCGGTGGCCACCGCCTCCCACACGTCCGGAAGCGGCCCGTTGGTGGCGTTGTGCCACCACGTGAGCGTGATCTGCTCGCCGTCGCCGCCCCCGCCCTCGTCTCCGCCGCCCCCGGCGGAACACCCGGCCAGCGTGCCGACGGCCAGGCCGACGGCGGCCAGGCCCGCGGCAAGCCGCGTCTTGCTGCGTACGTTCATCCTTGAACCTTCCGAAAGTTTCGACGTCGTGGTCGAAAGTGATCTGATTCGCTCAATATATGGCGTGACGTATTCGTGGTCAAGGCCAACAAATGTGGAGATGATCACGATTCGATCTCCTACAGTGGGACGAGTGAGCGAACAGACGGCGGACGGCGTGCGCCAACGCAACCTCGCGCGCATCCTTCGGCTGGTGCACCTGGAAGGCCCCCTCTCCCGCGCGGTGCTGACCGAGACGACCGGGCTGAACCGCTCGACCATCGCCGACCTGGTATCGCAGCTCGCGCAGCAGGGGCTGGTCCAGGAGCACGCACCGGACAGGTCCCGGCGCGTCGGGCGCCCCTCCCCCGTCGTCGCGGTCGATCCCCGCGTGCTGACGATCGCGGTCAACCCCGAGGTCGACGCGCTCACGATCGCCGCGGTCGGGCTGGACCGAGGCATCCCGATCCGTGAGCGCATCGATCTGGACCACCTGATCGGTCCCGAAGAGACCGCTGCGCTCGTCGCCGAGCGCATCTCGGCCTGGCGCGCGGCGGAACTGGCCGACGCGCGCATCGTGGCGGTGGCCCTGGCCGTTCCCGGGCTGGTCCGCGCCGCCGACGGGCTCGTGCGCAACGCGCCGCACCTGGGGTGGACCGACGCCCCGATCCGCGACCTGGTCGCGGAGGCGACCGGCCTGCCCACCGTCGTGGGCAACGACGCGAGCCTCGGTGCCATCGCCGAGCACCTGTACGGCGCGGCACGCGGCATCGACAACGTCGTCTACCTCAACGGCGGTGCCAGCGGCATCGGTGGCGGGCTGATCGTGCACGGGATGCCGGTGGCCGGCGCCGGCGGCTACGCCGGTGAGTTCGGCCAGAACAGACCCGGGATCGCGTCCGACCGCGACCGGCGCGCTCGCGACGGCGCCCTCGAGGACGAAGTGAGCCGCGCACGCCTGCTCGCCGTCGTCGGCCGCCCGTCCGCCGACGAGCCCACCCTGGCCGCGCTGCTGGAAGCCACCACGCTGCCGGACGCGATCGCCGAACTCGCGCGTCAACGCGGCATCCTGGCCACAGCCCTGGCCAACGCCGTCAACGTCCTGAACCCGTCGGTGGTGGTGCTCGGCGGATTCCTCGCCACCATCGCCGAGCGCGACCTGGACGGGCTCACCGCCGCGGTGGGAGCACATGCGATGCCGGCGAGCATGGAGGGCCTCGCGATCCGCGTCGCGGTCCTCGCCGAGAACCGCCTGCTGATCGGCGCGGCCGAGGCCGCGTTCGCCGACCTGCTCGCCGATCCCGGTGTCCTCGGCGCAGCAGCGGGATGACCGCGCGGGAATGAACCCGATCGTGCGGCGTTGCTCTCCGCATGACACGTGTGGGCATCATCGGCGCAGGACACATCGGCTCGACGCTGGCTCGGGGTCTCATCGACCGCGGCTATGACGTGGTGATCAGCAACTCCCGGGGGCCCGAATCGCTGGCCCCCTTGGTTGCCGAACTGGGCGATCATGCCACCGCCGGCACGGCGACGGATGCCGCCACCCAGGGCGAGTTCGTCATCGTCGCCGTCCCGTTCATGGCGTACCGGGACCTTCCGGTCGCCCCACTCGCGGGAAAGATCGTGGTGGACACGAACAACTACTACTGGGAGCGCGATGGCCGTATCGCCGCCCTCGACGAGAAGAAGGCGACCTCCAGCGGCCTGCTGCAGGAGCATCTGGCCGAATCGAAGGTCGTGAAGGCGTTCAACCACATCACCGCGGGCGACATCCGCACGACCGGTTCACCTGCCGGCACGCCCGGCCGCCGCGCGCTGGCCACGGCCAGCGACTTTCCGGATGCGGCCGCCCTCGTCGCCGAGCTGTACGGAGAATTCGGGTTCGACGCAGTGAACATCGGCCCGCTCGCGGAAAGCTGGCGCGTCGAGCGCGACCAGCCCGCGTATGGGGCGGTCCAGACGCGCGAGGAGATGGTGCAGAACCTGGCGCGGGCGACGCGCTGACGCCGAATCGCGCTGTTCCGAAAGGGAGATTCGCCACAGGATCGCCCTGTGGAGTTCGCGGCGCGCTCCGTAGGGCTTAGGGTATCTCGGTGGGCACCATTTACTACGGCGGATCGGCCACCCCGATTCACATCGAGGATCGCGCGCTGGCGCACCTCAAGGTCGTCATCGCCACCAAGCTCCGGCGCAGCGAGAGCTTCACCGTGACGTGGCGGCATCCCGACGGCCAGCCGCGCGGTCGCAGCACCATCTGGCTGCACCCGTCGATCCCGATGCGCTTCGTGTTCGACGACCCCGAGCCCGCGACTCTCAGTCGGGAATGGATCGAAGAGCTCGCGAGCTCGGCGAACTCATCGGGCGGCATCACGCTGATCGCCGAGCACTTCGACACCGGGCCGGTCGAGGTCATCGAGCCGAGCGATCCCGCGCTGGCGGTGGCCAAGGTCGAGGTCGAGGAGCTGTCGATCGACAAGCTCACGGTCGGCGGCAACGAGGTCGGCGGGTCGAGTCTGACCACTGGCCACGACGTGCTGCAGACCTCCGAGCTCGCGGCACCCGAGAAGAGCTGACCGCTCCCACGCGCGCGAGCGCGCTCACTCCTCGGGGAGTGATTCCTCCGACGGCTCCGGCGTGATCGTCAGCCCGTTCGGTCCGCTCGCGACCTGCATCAGGTCCTCGATCCAGGCGCGGTTGATGCGCGGATTGCGGCTACCGAAGAAGTGGAACTGAATCGGGACCGACGGGTGCATCCAGAAGCTGCGCCGGCCGCTGCCGTCGCCCACCTCGACATCGAACATGAAAGCCTCGGTGCGGCGCAGCTTGTTCATCACCACGATGCGAAGATGCGCAAGCGTCCGATCATCGATGTCGACCGAGTTTGCCATCGTGTCGTAAATGAACCTGCCCATGACCACGAGCCTAGTCGGGCGTGCGCGGTTCCGCGTGCCCATGCCCGCTGTCCGCGCCGGGTGTCGCCTGTCGGTCACAGGGCTTCGACGATCTCCGACTCCCCGGGGATGCCGTGCCCGACGACCTCGCCTGAGGTCAGGCTGCGGTAGCCCCGGAACACGATGGGCAGGCCGCGCGCTCGGTTCCAGTCCATTGAATCGGTGACCTGCACGTGTACGCACGGCTGAGTGCTGTTGCCGGAGTTGCCGCATTCCGCGAGCGAGTCGCCGACCGCGACGACGTCGCCGACCTCCACCTGCGGGCTGCCCAGCCTCAGGTGGACGAGGGTCACGAACGGTCCGGCCGGGCCGAGCGCGATGACCACGTGGTTGCCGGCGATCGCCCCGATCCCCGCCCGGACCCGCGCGGCCTGCCCGAGCAGGTACGGCAGCAGCGTCAGCGGCGATCGCCTCCCGACGTGGTCGGGTTCTCCGTCGTGGACGGACACGACCGTCCCCGCCGCGGGGGCGAGGACCGGTTGCCCGAAGCCGCGGAAGGTCGCCGGCTCCTCGGAGCCCAGCACCGCCCGCCACCCGGGCGGCGCGGACCTGCCGCGCGCATCCACGGCGACGAAGTCGATCGCGTAGGTGACGCCGAACAGGTGCGTTCCGTGACTGGGCACCCTGCGGGCCGGGCTCATCTCGGCCCGCCACGTGCCGCGGAAGGGAAGCTCCAGGACCACGGGCCTCATCGGCCCATCCTCTTCCCGCCCGGACCCTGAAGTCCAGCCGGTGAGCGACCGGACACCTGGCGCGGGGACCGCCGGTGGGGTTGGCTGGAGTGGCCGCGACGTGTGTGGCGCGGGCGCCACCTGACCGATCGGAGGACTCACATGCCGGAATTCTCAGACGAAGCCGTGACCGAGATGACCGAAGACGAGTGCTGGCACCTGCTCGAGCATGCGCAGGTGGGCAGGCTGGCGCTGTGTGTCGGCGAGGAGGTCGACATCTTCCCGCTGAACTTCGTGGTGTCCGAGGGCGCCCTCTATTTCCGGACCTCGCCGGGGTCGAAGCTCGCCGCGTTGACCGCGAACCCGCGCGTTGCGCTGGAGGCGGACCGCTACGACGACGCTGCAGCGGCAAGCGTGGTCGTGAAGGGAGTGGCCGAGCGCCTCGAGCTGCAACGGGACATCGATGCCGCCGACCAGCTGCCGCTGCAACCGTGGATCCCGACCCTCAAGTACCGCTGGGTGCGCGTCGTCCCGACGCGGGTCAGCGGACGCCTCTTCGCCCGTTCGCCGGAGCCGGACCGCTACGACGTGGTCGACGGCGGGCCGGCGAGCTGAGCAGGAGCCCGCAGGCCGGCGGGCTGAGCAGGAGCCCGCAGGTCGGGCACCTGCGCGCCGGATGCGCGAGCGGACGGGCCGGGCGCCGTGCGACGCCCGGCCCGTGCGCGTGTTACGGGGTGATCTGCACGACGCCGAAGTCGTTCTCGGCGGCGGTGCGGTAGAGCAGCAACAGCCCGGTCTGCGTGGAAGGCGCCGTGGAACCGGTCGCCTGGACGGCGACGGTGGCCCGCCCCTTCGCCGGGACGGTGACGGTTCCGGTCGGGGTGTACTTCGCCTCGCCCCACGTGTACGTCTGATCCTCGATGGCGTCCGTCTGTGCGCCGCTGAAGTAGTTGTCGTACGCGTAGACGCTGTATCCGAACGTCTGTCCGGGTGCGATGCCGAGCGCCTCCAGCGGCGCAGTGAAGATCTGCGTCGACGAGTCGAACCCGCCATCCACGTAGAAGTACGCGGATGACGCACCGGTGTTCAGGTCCGCGACGTAGACGGCCGTCTGCCCCGTGACACCGAACCCGCCGACCTCTGCGTTGTACAGGACGTAGTCGTCGGCCCCATCGTTGTCCGCATCCACATAGATGTCGAACTCCGCCGGGTACGGCAGGACGGTGCGGCGATCGTAGGTCGCGACGGCGAACTGAACGGTCCCGCCACCGCCGTCGCGCACACCGACCGCGGCCAGGTCGATGACGGCGGCGTTGCTGCCGGGGGAACCGGGCTCCCCCGGAGCGGGGTCGGGGTACTCCGGGCTGGTGCCGGTCAGGGCGAACAGCTCCACGTCGCCGGCCGCGACCAGCGAGCTGTTCTTCAGCTTGAGCGAACCGTCGCCGGACTTCTTGAGCTTGACCGTCGAATCCGCGCTCACCTCGGCGGCCTTCTTCGGCAGCACGGTCCAGCCGACCTTCACGCTGTCCACGTCGGAGGTGGCGGTGATCCAGCCGTCGAACTCCGGGCCGTTCAGCAGCGAGCCGTCCCCGCCGGTCGCACCGACGCTGTCGAACGGCCAGTCCGGCAGTTTCGAGCCGTCGATGCTGACCAGCACCTTGACCGTCTGCGTCTTGCCCTTCGGAACGATCACGTTCTCCGGAGCGGTGCGGATGGTGACCGCGCCGGTGGCCCGATCCGCCTCGTCGCGGTAGCTGACCGCGAACGTGTACCTGAGATTCTCGTCCGAGGTGTTGGTGAGCGTGAGCTCGACGTCGGTCTTGTACACCTTCGTCACGGACGGGATGCCCAGCCCGACGTTGCCGCCGGTTCCGGCGGTGGCCAGCACGCCGACCGCGTCGGCGGAGGGCGCAACGCGGACCTCGCCGGCGCCGACCCGCGAGATCGGAGTGGTGATGAAGCCGTCTGCGGTGGGAGTGCGGTTCGTGTTGTCCGCACCGTTGAGCAGACGTGCCTTGATGACCGCGGGGGTCGCACCCTCGAACTTGTCGAGCAGCAGTGCAGCCGCACCGGACACGACCGGTGCCGCGCCGGAGGTGCCGCCGAAGTTGGTCTCCTCAGTGGCGGTGCCCGTCTCGGCCGACAGCCACGCGCCTGGCGCCCCGATGTCGGGCTTCGCGCGCTGACCGTCGATCGTGGTGCCACGGCTGGAGGTGCCGACGATCGTGTTGGTCAGAGCGACCGCGTCCGCCGGGTCGATGGTCACGCTCGCGGCGCCGTCCTGGATGAGCCGCAGGCCGGCCGCCTGCGAGATGCTGAAGGTCGGAACGACGACCGGGACGGCGCTGCCGAAGCTGAAGCTGGGCGGGTCGCCGGGGGCGTTGTTGTAGATGATGACCGCGCTGGCGCCGGCATCCTGAGCGAACACCGCCTTGTCCGACACGTTGCACCCTCCGCGCTGGACCAGCGCGACAGCCCCGTCGGGGAAGGACGCGAACGCCTCGGCCGAGCAGCCGACGCCGCCCTCATCGGTCGGCCGGGCCAGCGGCCCGGTGACCACGGACGTCGGCGCCGGCGACCAGGTCTGCAGGACCGCGTTGGTGATCGCCGGACCGGCGTCCGGCTTGATCACCCACTGCCGATCATCCGGAAGAGCAGTCTGCGCGACACTGATCACGCCGGCTGCCGAAGACGGTGACCCGACGATGAACGGCCGGTCCGCGGAGTTGCCGGCCGAGACCACGACCACCACGCCGGCGTTCACCAGGTTGTCGGCGGTCGTCGTGGAATCATCCTGCTCCTGCCCGTACGAGGAGCCCAGCGACATGTTGACCACGTCGACGGCGTCCGAGATGTCGCCGTCGCCATTGGGATCCAGCGACCAGTCCATCCCGAGCAGCATCGCCACGCCGTCACACGAGGTGGACACGGATGAGCAGACCTTGACGGCGTAGAGATCCGTGCCCGGCGCGATGCCCAGGTGGCTCCCGTCGGCACTGCGGCCGCCGATGATGTCGGCGACGTGCGTTCCGTGGCCGGCGTCCGAACCCGCGTCGATCGGGTTCGGGTCGGTGACCGCGGGGCCGTTCGGCCACTCCCCGCCGACGAAGTCGATTCCACCCTTGACCTTCGGCGCGTCCGGTCCGAACAGCGTCGCGCATACGCCGACCGGGGCGGCCGCCGCGCCTGCGAAGCACTCGTCGGTGATCGCCTGATCACCCGGGCCGCCGAGGTTCGCGTGCGTGTAGTCGATGCCGGAGTCCAGCACGGCGACCTTCACGCCGGTTCCGTCGAAACCGGCCTCATGCAGCGGCCGCGCCTGCACGTAGTCGATCGCCTGGGCGAGGCTGCCGGACTCGACATCCTCCGCCGGGGTGGCGTGGGTCTCATAGGTGCGGATCGGCCTGACCGACAGCACGTTGGGCAGCGCCGCGATGTCCGCGAGCGCGGCCGCGTCCACCGACAGCACCACCAGGTTGGCCGCCAAGTCGGTGCGGCCCAGTTCGGTGACGCCGAGGCCGCTCGCTTCGGCGAGGAACTGGTCCTGCTGGGCGGCGACCTTGTCTTTCTGGGCGAGCTGATCGGCCTGGCCCGGCACATTGCCCTCCGCGAGGGCGCCCTCAGGGAGCGACTCGGCGATCGCGGGCTCCGCGAGCCGCACGCTGACCTGGACCGTTCCGCTGGCCCTGCGCAGCGAGTCCGCGAGCCCGCGCGGACCTGGGGAGGTCGATCCGTCGTCGGTGACCGCGTCCGGCAGAGTGGGTGGCGATATCGGGTCGTCTGCCCACGCCGCGGAGGAGCCGAAGACGAGGGCGGGGACGGCGACCGCGGCGACGAGACCGGTGACGAGCGTGCGGAGGCGACGGTTCATGACACTCCCGGGGGTTGAGGTCGTGACGACCCGAATCGAACGGCCTCGTCCGAGTCGCGGCTGCCAGGCAGCGGCACGAGTCTATGTGCGCCTCCGGCGACAAGGCAATGCGTTTTCGGCTCCGGTCCACGGCGTCCGGCAGCGCGCCGCATGCGCCCTGGGCGCACCACGACGACGGCAGGGCCGGAGCATCGGATGCTCCGGCCCTGCCTTGCACACTGCGACTAGACGGTCGTGGCCGCGTCGCGCTTGGGCAGCACCCAACCGGGCCGCACGAAGTGGCACGTGTAGCCGTGCGGGATCCGCTGCAGGTAGTCCTGGTGCTCGGGCTCGGCCTCCCAGAACGGGCCGGCCGGCTCGATGGTGGTGACAGCCTTGGCGGGCCAGAGCCCGGACGCGTCCACGTCGGCGATCGTCTCGCGGGCGATCTCCTCCTGCTCGGGTGTGAGCGGGAAGATGGCCGAGCGATAGCTGGATCCGATGTCATTGCCCTGCCGGTTCAATGTCGACGGGTCGTGGATCTGGAAGAAGAACGCCAGGATGTCGCGGTACGAGGTCTGGCTGGGGTCGAAGACGATCTCCACCGCCTCGGCGTGACCGGGATGGTTGCGGTACGTCGCGTGGTCGTTGCTGCCGCCGGTGTAGCCCACGCGCGTGTCCAGCACGCCGGGCTGCTTGCGGATGAGGTCCTCGACGCCCCAGAAACAGCCGCCGGCGAGTACGGCCGTCTCGGTGCCGGGGGTCCGGGTGATGGTGCCTGAATCGGTCATGATGCGTTCTCCTGATTGGTGGTGTCCTCGAAGAGCCTCCGGTAGTCACCGTAGCCCTGCTCGTCCAGGTCTGCGACGGGCACGAACCGCAGCGCCGCGGAGTTCATGCAGTAGCGCATGCCCCCGGCATCCCTCGGTCCGTCGTCGAAGAGGTGACCGAGGTGGCTGTCGGCGCCGGCTGAACGCACCTCGGTGCGCTTCATCCACAGCGTCCGGTCGACCTTCTCGGTGACGGCGTGCGCGTCGATCGGACGCGTGAAGCTGGGCCATCCGGTGCCGCTGTCGTACTTGTCCGTCGATGAGAACAGCGGCTGACCCGAGACGACGTCCACGTAGATGCCCGCCTCGTGGTTATTCCAGTACTCGTTGCGGAACGGCGGCTCGGTGCCGTCGTCCTGGGTGACCCGGTACTGAGCGGGTGTGAGGCGACTGAGAGCATCCGCAGTCGCACGGTAGTCCTGTGACACGTTTCCTCCTCGTGTGACGCGGCTGGCTGCAGCGTCGTAGAGAAGAACAGACGTCGGGGCGGTTTTGGTCCCGCAAAGCTGGGAGCGGGCCGTGAGTTGCCACGGACCCGAGGGCGGGAATTCGGATCACCGAATTCGACTTGTCGCAGTAGTGGCAGCCGAGGAGAATGCACACAAATGTCCGACGTGACCCGCACCCAGTCGACTCCGAATCCCGAACCCGCCGAGCAGCGCTCGCGCACTCGGCGCTCGATCGCGGAGAAGGTCGGGGCGCTGGGGCAGACCCGCATCGGAGCGCTGCTGCTCCTGATCGCGACGGTGGCCGCGGTGGTCTGGGCCAACGTCGCCTCGGGCTCGTACGAGACGCTCTGGGAGACGCACCTGACCGTCGGAGTGGCTGACCTGCAACTCGATTTCACGCTGCATGCGATGGTGAACGACGCCCTCATGGCCATCTTCTTCTTCACGGTGGGACTCGAGGTGCGGCGGGAGTTCGCGATCGGCGAGCTGACCAGCTGGTCCCGGGCTCTGGTGCCGGTCATCGCCGCCGTCGCCGGCCTCGTGGTGCCCGCGCTGCTGTTCCTGTTCATCGCGGCCGGATCCGGCTACGAGAGCGCCTGGGGCATCGTCATCTCGACCGACACGGCGTTCCTCGTCGGCGCTCTCGCGCTGATCGGACCGCGCGTTCCCGGCAGGCTGAGGGTATTCCTGCTGACCCTCGCCGTGGTGGATGACATCGGCGCCCTGAGCATCATCGCCCTCGTCTACACCGAGAACTTCAACCCGGTGCCGCTGCTGATCGCCGCGGCCGGACTGACCGGGGTCTACTTCACGCGGTACCTGCGTGGCGGGCGCGGGCCGGTCTACGCGACCCTGGCCGTCATCGTGTGGCTGGCCTTCCTGGCATCCGGCGTGCACCCCACCCTGGCCGGTGTCGCCATCGCCCTTCTGGTGCCGGTCTACCGCCCCGACCGCCGCGACGTGGAGCATGCGCTGGATCTGGCGCGCACCTTCCGCCAGTCGCCCAACACCCAGTACGCGCGTGCGGCGGCGAACAGCCTGCGCGAGTCGATCTCCATCAATGAGCGGCTGCAGTCCGCGTACGCTCCGTACGTCGCGTACGTCATCCTCCCCCTGTTCGCCCTGGCGAACGCGGGGGTCCTGCTCAGCCCCGAGATCCTCGCCGGCGCGATGAGCTCCCCGCTGACGTGGGGCATCGTCATCGGCCTGGTGGCGGGCAAGTTCCTGGGCGTGTTCGGCTCCACCGCCATCCTGCGCCTGCTCCGCCTGGGCGAATTCGGCCCGGGCCTGACCCTCGACCGCATCGCGGGCGGAGCGGCACTGTGCGGCATCGGGTTCACCATCTCGCTGTTCATCGTCGACCTGGCCATCGACGACGACGCAGCGCAGAACGAGGCGCGCGTGGGCGTGCTGGCGGCATCCGTGCTCGCCTTCATCATCGCGACCCTCATCTTCCGCCTCTCCGACGCCATCCACCCCGACACTCAGTCGGGCCAGACCCTGCTGCGACCCGTCGACCCGCAGCGCGACCACGTGTTCGGCGTCGCGGATGCGCCGTACACGATCGTGGAGTACGGCGATTTCCAGTGCGGCTTCTGCCTCAAGGCCTCAGGTTCCATCCAGGAGGTGCACGGCCAGCTCGGCGACCGGCTTCGTTACGTCTGGCGCCACGCTCCGCTCACGTCCGTGCATCCGAACGCCCTGGCCGGGGCGGAGGCGGCTGAAGCGGCATCCCTGCAGGGCAAGTTCTTCGATTTCGAGCGGGGGCTGTTCGCCGACCAGGAGAACCAGCGCCCGTCCGACATCATCCGCCTCGCGCGGCGACTCGGGCTGGACATGCCGAAGTTCGAGCGCGACCTCACCTCCCCCGAAGTCACGGGCCGCGTGCGCGACGACATGCTGGATGCCGAGGCGATGGGCATCAGCTCGGTCCCCACTCTGTTCATCAACGGTCGCCGCCACAACGGTCCCTACGACGCCCAGTCCCTCATCCGCGCTCTCGAGCAGTCCGAGCAGGAAGCACAGCCCACCACCCCTTCCCGCTAGCACGGGTACGGCCGAGACATTCTGGTGACCATGGAAGACGACGACAGCCCGGATCCGCTCCAGCGCCCCGAACTCACCGACGCCCAGTGGAACCGACTGCTGGATTTCGGGACACCCCAGGATGCCGGCGCCGGCGAGTACCTCTTCCGCTCGGGCGACCGCGGATACGACATGATCCTGGTCGAATCCGGCCGGATGGAGGTCGTGCGCGACTCGCTGTGGTGGCTCGAGGAAGCCGTGGTGGCCACGCCCGGCCCGCGCTCGTTCGTCGGCGAACTGGGCCTGCTCAACGGTCAGGGAGCGTTCCTCTCGGCGCGGATGACGGAGCCGGGACGCGTCCGGAGAGTCACCCGGACGGACCTGCGCAGGCTCATGAACGAGGACGACGAGCTGTGCGACCTGATCCTGCACGCTCTCTGGGCGCGTCGCGAGTCGCTGCGCAAGGGGCCGGCGGCACTGACCCTCAAGCTGGTCGGCCCGACGTCCTCGCGCGACTTCCTCGCGCTGCGCAGGTTCGCGGAGCGGCTCGATCTGGTGCACTCCGCGATCGAGCTGCAGCCGGGTGAGCTGGGATCGCTCGCCGGCCACAGCATGACCGCCGACGACCTTCCGGTCGCGTTCATCCAGGGCGAGCCGATCACGCGCGCGACACCCGGGATGGTCGCCGAGCGCCTGGGGCTGAGCTACCAGGCCGACGGTGACGAGATCGTGGACCTCGTGGTGGTCGGCGGCGGTCCTGCCGGGCTGGCCGCCGCCATCTACGGCGCCTCGGAGGGGCTCAGCACAGTCCTGCTGGATGCTGTCGCCCCCGGCGGTCAGGCCGCGGCGACATCCCGCATCGAGAACTTCCTGGGCTTCCCCTTCGGCGTCAGCGGCCGTGACCTGATCGGTCAGGCCTCGCTGCAGGCCCTCAAGTTCGGCGTCCGCGTCTACGCGCCGTGCGAGGCCGTCAAGCTGGAACCCGCGGGCGACCTGCTCGATGTCACCCTCACCGACGGCCGTATCATCCGCACCCGCACCGCGATCGTGACATCCGGTGCCGCCTACCGGCGCCTGGAGCTGGATCGCTGGTCGGATTTCGAGCGGGCCGGGATCTACTACGCGGCGACGCAGCTGGAACTGCGCCAGGTCATCGAAGCACCGGTCGTGGTGGTCGGCGGGGCCAACTCCGCGGGCCAGGCCGCCCTGTACCTTGCAGCCAACGGCTGTCCGGTGCGGCTGGTCGTGCGCGGTCGGGATCTCGGCGCCCGGATGTCGTCCTACCTGGTCGAACGCCTCATGGAGGACCCCCGGGTGGAGATCCACACCGGATCCCGGGTGGTCGCACTGGACGGGCTGGAGGCCCTCGAGCGGGTCACCATCGACACCGTCGGCGATGTCGATGCCCGCGGACTGTTCTGCTTCATCGGCGCGGAGCCGGCGACCTCATGGCTGACGACGCTGGACCGCGATCAGGACGGGTTCATCCGCACCGGCACCGACGTCGCCGCCCAGACGCTGCAACAGTGGCAGCACCTGGGCCGGGAACCCCTGCCGTTCGAGACCTCCACGCCGCGGGTGTTCGCCGCCGGAGACGTGCGTCGCGGGTCCATGAAACGCGTGGCGGCGGCCGTCGGCGAAGGCTCCAGTGCGGTGGCATCGGTGCACCGCGCGCTCGCGAGCTGAGCCGCGGCATCCGGTCGGCGTGCACGCAGCCGCGGGACGGATTCCCGTCGCGGACCCCGGCCGCAGCGGCTACTGTGTACACGTGCTGACCTGTCGTTGTTGTCGCTGAGCGCTCCGCGCTCACCTCGACGACCCCCGACGATCCCCCGCGCCTCTGACGCGCGGCCTCTCCCTCAGGACACCACCGTGCGATACGCCAAGAGCGTGACCGACCTGGTCGGCAACACCCCCCTCGTCCGCCTCAACCACGTGACCGGCGGCATCCGCGCCACTGTCCTGGCCAAGGTCGAGTACTTCAACCCGGGCGGCTCGTCCAAGGACCGGATCGCCGCTGACATCGTCGACGCCGCCGAACGCGACGGCCTGCTGCGCCCCGGCGGGACGATCGTGGAGCCCACCAGCGGCAACACCGGGGTGGGCCTGGCGCTGGTCGCGCAACAGCGCGGATACCGGTGCGTCTTCGTCGTTCCGGACAAGGTCGCCGAAGACAAGCGGGCGGTCCTGCGGGCGTACGGCGCCGAGGTCGTGGTCGCCCCGACCGCGGTCGAGCCGGACGATCCGCGGTCCTACTACAGGGTCTCTGCGCGCCTGGTCGCCGACACCGCGGGCGCGTACATGCCCAACCAGTACGCCAACCCCAACGGTCCGCGCAGCCACTTCGCCTCGACCGGCCCGGAGATCTGGCGCGATACCGATGGCCGGGTCACCCACTTCGTCGCCGGGATCGGCACCGGCGGGACGATCACCGGCGCAGGACGCTACCTGACGGAGGCATCGGGCGGCGCCGTGCGAATCGTCGGCGCCGACCCGGTGGGGTCCATCTACTCCGGCGGACCTGTGCACACCTACGACGTCGAGGGCGTGGGCGAGGACTTCTGGCCGGCCGCGTACGACCCGGGCGTCGTCGATGAGATCCACCGCGTCAGCGACGCCGAATCCTTCGCGATGACCCGGCGTCTGGCGCGCGAGGAGGGCCTGCTCGTCGGCGGTTCGAGCGGGATGGCCGTCGTCGCGGCCCTCCGCACCGCCAAGGACCTGCCCGAGGATGCGGTCGTGGTCGTGCTGCTGCCGGATCACGGTCGCGGATACCTCAGCAAGCTCTTCGACGACGACTGGATGCACGCCCACGGCTATCCGACGACGGACGATTCCACCCCCACCATCAGGAGCAACCCATGACCGATCAGACCGACAGCTCGACCCGCGGTTTCGACAGCCTTGCCGTGCACGCCGGTCAGGCGTTCGATCCGACCACAGGTGCTGTCATCCCGCCCGTGCACTTCTCCACCACCTACGCGCAGGACGGGATCGGCGGCCTGCGTCAGGGGTACGAGTACGGGCGCAGCGGCAACCCCACCCGAACCGCGCTGCAGACCCAGCTCGCCGCGATCGAGGGAGGCCGACACGGCCTGTCGTTCTCGTCCGGGCTCGCCGCCGAGGACGCCCTGCTGCGCGCCGTGCTCAAGCCCGGCGACGAGGTTCTGCTCGGCAATGACGTCTACGGCGGGACCTATCGCCTCATCGCCCGCATCCTCGGCCCCTGGGGGATCGGTCTGCGGATCGTCGACATGAGCGATCTGGATGCCGTCGCCGCGGCCCTCGAGGAGCGACCGGCACGTGTTCTGTGGGTGGAGACCCCCAGCAACCCGCTGCTGCGAATCACCGACATCGCCGGACTCGCGCGGCTGGGTCACGACGCCGGCGCGCTGGTCGTGGTCGACAACACCTTCGCGTCGCCGGCCCTGCAGCAGCCCCTGCGGCTGGGCGCGGACGTCGTGGTGCACTCGGCGACGAAGTATCTCGGCGGCCACTCGGACGTCGTCGGCGGTGCGGTCGTGATCGACGACGACGCCGTCGCCGAAAGCGTGCGCTTCCTCCAGTTCGCGGCCGGCGCAGTGTCGGGGCCTCTGGACGCGTGGCTGACCACGCGCGGCATCAAGACGCTCAGCCTCCGCATGCACAAGCACAGTGAGAACGCCGCGGCAGTGGCCGACTTCCTGGACGGGCACGATCGGGTCGCCCGGGTCTACTACCCGGGCCTGCCCGCGCACCCCGGGCACGAACTGGCCGCACGGCAGATGTCCCGCTTCGGCGGCATCGTCTCCCTCGCGCTGGGTGATGCCGCCTCGGCCCGGCGGTTCGCGGAGTCCACCCGCCTGTTCCAGCTCGCGGAGTCGCTCGGCGGGGTCGAGTCGCTCGTGAACTATCCGGACGAGATGACCCATGCGTCGGTGCGCGGCACGGAACTGGCGGTACCCGAGGACGTCGTCCGACTCTCGGTGGGGATCGAGAGCGTCCAGGACCTGGTCGAGGACCTTGCGAACGCGCTGGCCGCCCTGTAGGCGAGGCGGCTCACGCCCACGCACGGACCTGTCAGCGGGCCCGGGGGTCCGTAGGCTGGCGTCATGACCGAACGCGCCACCGTGTCCCTGGGGATCGCCGCATCCGTCGGACCTGAACTGGCCGGACGGCTGGCACCGGCGGTCGAGGAGGCCGGCTTCTCCGGGCTGTGGGTCAACGACACACCCGCGGGCGATGCCTTCCCGGTTCTGCAGGCAGCCGCACGCGCCACCTCGCGGCTGATCCTGGCCACCGGGATCCTCCCGATCGACCGGCGCCCCGCCGGCACCATCGTCGCCGAGACGGAGGCGCGGAAGCTGCCGCAGGAGCGACTCGTGCTCGGGATCGGCTCAGGCCAGATCACGCGCGGCGCGCTGACCCGAGTGGGAGCGGCCGCCTCCGAGCTGCGCGACGCCGTCTCCGCGCGCGTCGTGGTCGGTGCCCTGGGCCCGAAGATGCGGCGGCTCGCGGTGGAGGCTTCGGACGGCGTCCTGCTGAGCTGGCTCACCCCCGCCACCGCGCGTGCCCAAGCCGCGGAGGCGCGCTCCCTCGCCCCCCTGACCCACGTGGCGCTGTATGTGCGGACCGCCCTGGATCCCGACGCGCGCGGTCGGCTCCATGTCGAGACAGAGCGCTACGCGGCCGTCCCGGCATACGCCGCCAATTTCGCGCGTCAGGGGGTCGATCCGGCTCGCACAGTGTGGGATGCCGGCAGCGAACCGGACCGCGGCCGCCTCGATGATTACCGGACCGGTGCGGACCAGGTCATCCTGCGCGCCATCACCGCGGAAGACACGCTGAGCGCCTACCTCCGGTTCGTCGAGCAGGCCCGCGCACTGCTCTGATCGGCGCGGCGGCCGACGCCGGCGCTGCTAGCCGTCCCGCCGCGGACGGTCAACCCCCGGTTCCGGCGCCGTCGCGCGGTCTAGGTTCTCCTCGGGCGGGCGACCGCGCAGACGGCTCTGCCGGTTCCCGCTCGCTCTCACCCGCAGCCGAGTGAAAGTGGAGCTCATGACAGACGAACGTGTCGATCCCCGATCGAAGTATTCCACCGAAGGCTTCCCCGAGCAGGAACAGCAGCAGCCCGGCCTCATCGACCAGATGCGCCCCGCGCCGGATCACGGCGAGCAATCCTACGTCGGCTCCGGCCGTCTGACCGATCGTCGCGCGCTGATCACCGGCGGGGACTCCGGCATCGGACGCGCCGTCGCGATCGCGTTCGCCCGGGAGGGCGCGGATGTCGCCATCGCGCATCTTCCGGTGGAGGAACAGGATGCTGCGGACACGGCATCCCTGGTCGAAGCGGAGGGACGGCGGAGCCTGGCGCTGGCGGGTGACGTGCGCGAGGAGAGCTTCGCGTCATCCATCGTCGATGACACCGTCGCCGCCTTCGGCGGCCTGGACGTCCTGATCCTCAACGCCGCGTACCAGAAGGACCGCGCAGGCCTGGAGGAGCTGTCCACCGAGGAACTCGATCGGGTGTTCCGGACGAACCTCTACGGGCTGATGTTCACCGCGCGCGCCGCCATCCCGCATCTGCGGCCGGGCGCGTCCATCATCGTGACATCGTCCATCCAGGCCTTCAACCCGTCACCCGGGCTCATCGATTACGCCATGACGAAGGCCGCTCAGGTGGCATTCGTCAAGGCGCTCGCCGAGCAGCTGGGGCCGCAGGGGGTCCGCGTGAACGCCGTCGCCCCCGGCCCGATCTGGACGCCCCTCATTCCCGCAACGGGCTGGTCCGCCGAGCGGCTGGCCGAGTTCGGCGCGGACACGCCGCTGGGTCGCGCCGGCCAGCCGGCAGAACTCGCCGGCGCCTACGTCTACCTGGCGTCCGAGGACGCCTCCTACGTGTCCGGCGCCGTGCTGCCGGTCACCGGCGGCAAGGGCCTGTAGCAGCCGGGGTCCACGGTCCGGAAAAGAGGAAGAGACCCCCGGTCCGGGGGGTTACCGGGGGTCTCTCTTCGGTGGAGCGGGCGATCCCTGCGGGGCACCCGATCTCATGACGCCCGTCGAGCGGGCGGTCCTGCTGTATCAACCCTAAGAAGACCACACGTCACTGTCTGTCCTCACTTCGGTGGACACGGACGGATTCCCTCGACGGATCCGCGACGTGCACGGGATCGCCTCGCGGGAGTTCCGGCGACGCCCCGCCGCCGCCGCGGATCAGCGATGCTCGTACCGTGCCGCCGTCTCGTCGGCGATTCCGGAGGCCGCATCCCGCGCCGCCCGCATGCGCTCCACCGCGGCCTCGAGCTCGGCCTGCGCGTCGCCCGCGCCACCGTGCGCCCCCGCGAGCTGGAGGTTCGCACGGAGGTTGATCGACGCGCCCGCGATGCCCGCGGTCAGCGCCTCGCCCGCGACGGCGAGATCCGCGGCGAGGTGCGGGTTGCCGATCTCGCGGAGCAGTCGAAGCTCGTCGACCATGTCCACGCCGACGGCGCCGAGCGCGCCGGATGACTGCGCGGCACGGATGGCGGCATCCCGAACCCGATCGTCGCGCGCGGGGTCCTCGCCGGGTACGCGCAGGGCCGCTCCCAGCTCCGCAGAGCTGACGCCGTCCGCCTCCGCGGCATCCAGTGCGGTGAGACGACGGTCCACGAGCCGTGCCGCGCACGCGGTGGCGCGGTCATCGTCGGGGGTGTACTCGGCCACCATGCGCAGCAGTGCGGCGGAGAGAGCAAGCATGACGCCGCACGCGGCGCCGCCGCCGGGCGCACCGTCGGGCTGGGCGAGCTTGTCGAGCCAGGCGGACAGGGAGGTGGATGCCGGGATCCGGGCGGAGTCGTCCATACCCGACACCATAGTTTCCGCACCGCGGGCGGCATCGGGACCGCGCCGTATGGGGCGTTGCTTAAGGCGACGACGAGCGTAGCGTTGCCCTATGACCACTCATGGACCCGACGCTTCCGCTGCCGGCGAAGACGACGCCCCGCTCGGCGGTGACGAGACGACCGAGGAGCATCTGGACGCGGACAACGCGGTCGAAGAAGACATGCTCAAGACCCTCGACCCGGAGGCGCCTCCGGCCTGATCGCCTCCGGCGAGCGCCGTGGCGCCTCAGATCACCGCGTCCCGGTCCATCGGATCCATGGTCGCGACAACGCGAGCGGGGATCCGCTGTGCACGCGGGCCTTCGAGCGCGCGCGTCTTTGCCGGGGGTGGCCAGGATCGTGTCGGGCTCGACCAGGTCCTCCTCGATCCGGTCATCGAAGGTGACCGCGAGACCGATCCGCCGGCCGACGCTGAATCGGACGCGGTGGATCGTGCCGTTCCCTGCCACGAACGCATCGCAGGCGCTTCCTGCCCGGGCCGACAGGGTCTGCTAGAGCTCAATCCGTCGTTCCACGATCTGCGCCGCCACGAGACCGAGCCTCAGCTGATGCGCGCGGGCATACTGCCGCATGAACGTGAATGCTTCGTCGATGGGCACACCCCGGGTGTGCGCCACCACGCCTTTGGCCTGCTCGATCACGACGCGGCTGTTCAGCGCCGCCTGAAGCTGCTCGCTCAATATCGAGCTCTCGCGGATCGCCCGCTCGTGCAGGATGCCGATCGTCGCCACGTCGGCGAAGGCCTGGGCTGCGACGATGTCCTCGGCCGGCGCATCGCCGGCCGAGGAGCGCAGCAGGCTGAGCGTACCGACGCTGGTGTCCCGCAGCCGCAGCGGCAACGAGTCCAGCGCGCGGAACCCCTGCCGGCGGGCGCTCGCCCGGAACTGCACCCACGCCGGCGACGACGCCGCCAGATCCGGGACGGCGACGTGGCGACCGGTGCGATAGCACTCCAGGCACGGACCGTCGTCCGAGCCCAGCTGCATCATCTCGGCGAAGCTCCGCGTCTCGCTCGTGGAGGCGACGAGGTCCAGTTCACCCTGCGGACCCGCCAGGAGGATGCCGGCGGCGGTCATCTCGAGCACATCGCGGCAGGTGTCCACCAGCACCTGCAGCAGCTCCACCACGTCGTAGTCATCGACGAGGGTGTCGGCGAGCCGCGCGAAGGTCTGCAGGAGGCGCCCGTCGCGCGTCAACCGCATCATTCGACGACCTCGATCCGTGTTCCTTCACGCGCGAACCGCAGGCGCCCGTCGATGACGTCCTGAGCGACATCCATCATGGCCCGCGAGGCGGCGAAGGCCTGGCCCTGGATCACCAGTCGCGCATCATCCGCGGACAGACCGGTCTGCGCCAGCACGACACCCGACGCCTGGTGGATGAGCCGGCGCGAATACGCGTTCCCCGGTCCTTCCGGTGCCTCGCCGATCGAGGTCAGGGCGCGTCGCAGCAGGTGTCGACCGACCATCTCCGCCATCGCGCCGGCCTGCTTGGTCTGGTCGCCGTCCAGCGCAACGGGCACGCGCGAGTACAGGTCGATCGCACCGAAACGAAGCGGTCCCACCAGGAGCGGAAAGGCGAACAGCGAGCTGATGTCCTCGGGTCGGAGCGCTGCGGTGAAGGCCGGCCACAGGCTCGGGCCGGTCGCGGTGATGTCCGGCTGCAGCACGGCGGTCCCCGTCCGGACGGCGTCCCAGCACGGACCCTCGCCGAGATCGAACTGGACCTCGTCGATGCGCGCAGCGCAGCGGTCGCTCGCGGCCACGGTCTCGCTGCCCAGAAGGTCGCCCATGGTCGACACGGCGGCGCCGGTGACCGGAAAGGCCTGGACGAACGCCGCACAGAAGCCCTCGGGCTGGTCCTGCGCGCGGTCGATCGCCTCCAACGCCGCGGCGAACGAATCACTCACGCGGAACCTCCCCGTTCCTTCGGACAACGGTACCGCGCATCACAGCATCCGTCACGGCGCGAGGGCGCGGCCGGGTCCAGCCGGTCACGATGCCTCGCGCCGCGTGTGCGGCGACGTCTGCACGCGGCGGAGCAGCCGGTCCTGGTCGCGCAGATGGCCCGCGTACCCGCCCGGGGTGCGCCCGAACAAGCGCCCGGATGTGACGACCTCGGCGGCGTCCGTGGCGCGCACCACTGCGCCGTTCTCGCGGCACGCATCGACCAGCCGGACGTCCTCGTGCTCGTCCACCTCGGCGAAACCTCCCGCCCGCAGATAGGTGCTGGCGCGCAGCCCCAGGTTCGCGCCATGGGTATGACCGTTCGGAGCCCCGGGGATGTGCGTGTCCAGCCAGAGCCGGCGATGGCTGAGGGTCAGATCGTCGAAGTCGGGTCGCACGGTTCCCACGACCACGTCCGCACCGAACTCGGCCAGCTCCAGCTGCGCCACCAGCCAGTTCGCGGGCACGCGGGAATCGGCATCCGTGTTCGCGATCCAGATGCGTGGGGTCGGCACCTCGGACAGCGCGGACAGCGCCGCGTCGATGCCCCGGACGCGCGCCGCGCCGACCGCGTTGGCATCGGCATGGATGACCGGGAAGGGATGCCGCGCCGCGATCCCCGCTGAGCCGTCCGAGCAGGCATCAAGGACGACCCGCACCTCGCAGCGCACGCCTGCCGCCGCGACCGCGGTGCCCAGAGAAGTCAGACAGGCTTCGAGCAGCGCTGCCTCATCGTGCACGGGAACGACGACCACGATCGCCGCGATGGATCCCCCGGTCACCGCAGCCCCTCCCGGTGCGCGACCGACACCGCCGTGCCGCGGCAGAAGAGCTCGAGCAGGAAGTCCTCTTCTTCGTGGAAGACCAGCCGCTGCCACGAGGTCACCGATCTCAAGGCGTGATGCACCTGGTCCCCGGAGAGCGGGTACTCGGCCACCGGGTGCCGCCAATGGCAGGCGATCAGGCATCCGTCCTCGGCCAGTGCGGCCTCGATGAGCGCGATCGTGCTCGCCAGGTCCGTCTCGGAGAGGTAGTAGCCGACTTCGGACAGGACGATGGTGTCGAAGGCACCGGCCGGCCAGTCTCCCGGCACGCTGCCCTGGACGATCGTCACGGTGGGGTCAGCCCCGACCCGTGCGCGCGCGGACTGCACGGCGACACGCGACGGATCGATCGCGACCAGGCTGTCGGCTCGGGCCGCGAGCGCGCGCGTGATCAGGCCGGTGGAGCAGCCGACCTCCAGGGCTCGCCCGATGGACCGTGCGGGCAGGCTGGCCAGCAGCAGAGCGCGTTTGCGCTCCTCGTACCATCGCGTCTCGAACCCCCACGGGTCCTCGTGGCGGGCGTAGAAGTCCGCGAACCACTCGGGCGGAAGGGACTGCGTGTCCGCGGCGTCCTCGGCGAGGTAGAACTCGGTGTCACGCGCGAAATGCGCTTGCATCGCCTCGTGCACGACCGCCTCGTCGCCGGGGGCCTCGGACAGCGGCCGGATCTGGGAGACGTGCAGGCGCACCGCCCGCGCCTTGAGGGAGTGCTCGTCGGGCGTGAGCGCCAGCGCGGCCGCGCGGTGCCACGGCACGTCCTCCGGCCCTCCCCAGTGCCACAGCCAGATCGGGTACCCGAGATGCCGGATGCGGCGCGGCGCGGCGACCCGGGCAGCGGCGGCGGAGGCGACCCGATGGTCCCGGTGCCGGTCGCCTGACCACGGTGCGACGATCAGGCAGCTATCGGCGGGGTATCCCGCCGCGTCCACGGCCTCCGCCACCCGCGCCTCGAGCTCGTCGGCGTTCTCGCGGAGCGCCCCGTCCGGCAGACCCAGGAACAGGACGTTCGCGCCGGGGGCGAGTGCGTCCAGCGCACTGACCACCTCGTCCCGGCGGATCGCGCGCAGGTCGGCGCGGGAGTGCGTACTGGAGAGCGGGTGGGACGCTTCACCGTCCGTCGCGACGAGTACGGTGACCCGCCCCCCGCGTTCGTGCACCCGGCGGATCAGCGCGCCGGCGCCCAGAGTCTCGTCATCGGGGTGCGCGGCCACCACGAAGAGTTGGTCCACGTCGTCATCCAGGGTGCGGACCGCGCCGAAGCGCTTCTCTGCCCGCCACACGTGTTCCGGTGTTCCCGCGTCGAGATGACTGAATGCCGCCGTCATCCAGCCGCCGCCTCGAGAATGAGGCGGCCGGCCCGAGCGGTGTCGCGAAGACCGTGATGCTGACGGAGGTAGAGGTGCAGATCCGCCACCCGCCGGGCGTGGCGTTCGTCGGCGACCAGTGGTGCCGGGCCCAGGGCGGCGTCGGCCTCGGCCAGCGTCAGGGTCGCGGCGTCGACGACGACGCCGCGGACGCGTTCGGCGAGCAGACGGTCCCCGATCCGGTCCGACTCGCCCGCGTCGATGAGATCGGCTGCTTCAGCCAGAACGCTGCGTGCGGCCCAGAGCGCGGCATCCACCCGTCCCAGGTGCACCAGCGCGAGCTGATCGGCGCGGTCGGCCCCGGCGGCCGTGCGGAGCGTCTCGGCCAGGCCGACGGCCGCACCCCACCACGCGGCCGCCACCGACATGCCACCCCACGCGAATCCCGGCCGGGAAAGGTACCAGTCCGCAGGACCGATCTGCACAGCGGCGACGTCGTCGAAATCCACCGGGGCGCTGACCACATCGGCCAGTCCGCGCGCGAACCACGGGCCGCCGTGCGGGCGGACCCCGCGTGAATCCAGCTCGACGGCGAACAGGCCGCGACGGCTGTCGTCGACCGATGCGGTGACCAACGCGTGGCTCAGCTGCCCCGCCAGCGAGCACCACGGTTTCCGCCCGCTGAGCCGCCACGCTCCCGCCCCCTCGGACGCCGTCAGCGTCATGTCCCGCGCCTCGGCGGCGAAGACGCCCCACGTCGATGCCTCGTCGGCGTGCACGGGATCCAGCAGGGTGTCCGCCCGGTCGGGGGCCGCATCGCCCCACTGCCGGAGGATGCCCAGTGCGTCCAGATGCGGCTCCAGCATGCGCGCCGCCGAGACGTCGCGGGCGGCGGTGGCGGCCAACAGCTCCCAGAGCTGCCGCGTGCTCCCCCCGCCGAGCCGTGGAGCGCGTCCAGCGATGTCGACGCACCAGCCGAGTGTGGCAACGGGATCCGTCCCGAACCCCGGCACGGTGTCGGCGCGCGCCATCGCCTCGACGATCAACGGACCGGGGGCGGTGCCGGGGGCGAGGGATGTCGCGGGTGCGGTCTCGGGGATGGGCACCTCCTGTCTCGAGGCTAGGGCGCCGGGGTCGGATGCGCACGCGCTTGACATCCCCCCGCGGCCACGGCTAGAGGCGCCCCTGTCAACCCCTCCCCTCGATCGGCCGGGGTGCGGCTGAATGGGTGGGACCCATCCGATCCATCAGTAAGGAGCACCCGCATGGTGCAGATCATCGAAACCATCGACGTCGACGTTCCGGTCCGCACGGCCTACAACCAGTGGACCCAGTTCGAGAGCTTTCCGGAGTTCCTCGACGAGGTGGAATCGATCACGCAGGTCGATGAGACCCACACGCACTGGAAGGTGCGCGTGGGCGGCGTGGAGCGGGAGTTCGACGCCGAGATCACCGAGCAGCACCCCGATGAGCGTGTCGCGTGGAACAGCACCGGAGGCGAGACGCACCACGCGGGTGTCGTCACGTTCCACAAGCTCACGGACACCTCCACCCGTGTCACCGTCCAGCTCGATTGGGAGCCGGAGGGCCTTCTGGAGAAGGTCGGCTCGCTGGTCGGGGCAGGATCGCACGCGGTGAAGAAGGATCTGAAGAACTTCAAGAAGTTCATCGAGAGCCGCGGGGCCGAAAGCGGCGCCTGGCGCGGCGAGGTCCAGGCGTAGGAGGTTCGACCGCTCGATGAACCCGGGAGCGGGAGAGCACCGCGGGCAGGCGCACGGTGTTCTGGACGTGGAGGGTGATCATCATCCCGGGACTCGCGGTGATGATCACCATCCCGCTCTCGGGCGACCTCCGGGGAGTCCGACGAGGGGGTCCGTGGGCCCGCGCGCCGCGAGGACGCAGACTGTCCGCATGAGTCAGGACCGTCGCCGGTGGGTGCTGCACGTCGATCTCGACCAGTTCATCGCTGCCGTCGAGGTGTTGCGGCATCCCGAGCTCGCCGGCAGACCGCTGATCGTCGGCGGTCGGGGCGACCCGACCGAGCGCGCGGTGGTGTCCACCGCGTCATACGAAGCCCGCGAATTCGGAGTCGGCTCGGGGATGCCGCTGCGCCTTGCCGCGCGGAAGGCACCCGAGGCGGTGATCCTCCCGGTGGATGCCGAGACCTACACCGCGGCATCCGAGCAGGTGATGGCGACCCTCCGCGCTCAGCCCGGCGCGGTGGTGCAGGTGCTGGGGTGGGACGAAGCGTTCATCGGGATCGAGACCGACGATCCCGAGCAGTACGCGCGCCGGGTGCAGCGCGCGGTCCTGGAGAGCACTGCGCTGCACTGCAGCGTGGGCGTCGGGGACACTCTGGTCAGAGCGAAGGTGGCGACCGGCTTCGGCAAGCCGCGCGGGGTGTTCCGCCTCACCGCGGACAATTGGCTCGACGTGATGGGACACAGGCCGACGATCGACCTGTGGGGAGTCGGCAGCAGGATCTCCAAGCGCTTGGCGGGTCTCGGAATCCTCACGGTGGCCGATTTGGCGGCCGCCGATCCCGCGAGCCTGATGCCCGAGTTCGGCCCGCGCATGGGCCCCTGGTACGCGCAGCTGGGCCGCGGAGAGGGCGCATCCGTCGTGGACGACACGCCCTGGGTGCCCCGCGGGCACGGACGCGAGACGACGTTCCAGCAGAACCTCAGCGATCGCGCCGAAATCGAGCGGGCGGCGCGCGAACTGCTCACCCAGGTGCTGGACGACGTGGCGGCGGAGGGACGGCCTGTCGTCGGCCTCGGCCTGAAAGTGCGTTACGCGCCGTTCCTGACCAAGACGTTCACCAAGAAGATCGCGTCGACCTTCGATCGTGACACCGTGCTGACCAAGGCGATGGAGCTGGTGGAGAAGATCGAGCGGGATCGGCCGATCCGACTGCTCGGAGTGCGTGCCGAGATGGCGATGCCGGATGATGCCCGCGAGGGCCACTCTCCGACGCGCAGCGGCTGGTGATCGGCCGGCTCTCAGCCGGCGTGCAGGATCTCGCAGTCGCCTCCGGGCGCGAGGATCGTCTCGTGGCCGTCGTCGTACCGGACCACCAGCAGCGGATTCTCCTGGCTGCCGCGGATCTCGATGACTTCACCCACGCGCTCGGCCGCGCCGACCGTGCGCCCGTGGATACGGACGCGATCTCCCACAGTTGCGTGCATCGTCGAATACCTCCAGCGTCAGGATAACGCGGGTCTCCGCACCAGACGAGGGGCCCGCTCGCGGTGGTTGCGAGTGCGCAGAACCTCCGCCGCTGCGTCGGTCGCCGTCAGGGGTGCTGCTCCGCAGCGCCCGCCTCCGGTGCGGGGGTCACGGCCTGGACGCGGTCGACCGGCCCGGCCGCGAACTGCGTCCCCTCGTCATCGAACACCCCGAGCGCGACGTCGACGGAGTCGAACGCCGGTTCGATCCTGTAGGTGGCCATGGTTCCTCCCGGACATGTCATACCAGTGGAGCCGACCGGGGTCCGGGGGCGACTGCGACCAGAGTACGACCGCGACCCCAGCGGCGGCAGGGCATTTCGACCTAGGCCCCCGCACTCCGGGCTCCCCTGTCACAACACGCCGATGCGGGGCGCGCTTTGCGACAGGCGAGCAGCGGGCTCCCGCGGATCAGAGGCTCCGCAGTCGCTCCAGCAGCGGCCGCGCGGCCTCATCGAGGAACCGTGCCTGCGCCTCGTCGCCCACCTGAACCAGCGCGACATCGGTGAACCCCGCCTCCAGGTACTCCTGGACGCCTTCGGCGATCTTGTCCAGGTCGGGTCCGCAGGGCATCGCCTCGGCGATGTCGTCCAATCGCACGAACTGGCTGGCACCCTCGAAGCCCGCCGGCGTGGGAAGGTCGGCATTCACGGTCCAGCCGCCGCCGAACCAGCGGAACTGGTCGTGCGCGCGTTCGATGGCGGTCTTCTCGTCCGGGTCCCAGCTGATCGGCATCTGGCCGATCTTCCGGGATCCCGCGCCGTGCGTCTGCTCCCAGCCCGTGATCAGATCGCCCGCGGGCTGGACGGCGATAAGGTGGTCGGCCAGGTCGCCGAACTTGTCGATGGAGCTGTCGCCCGAGACCGCGACCGCGATCGGCACGCCCTGCTCGGGTACGTCCCAGATCCGCGCGGAATCCACCCGGAAGTAGTCGCCCTCCCAGGTGATGAGCTCACCGGTGTGGAGTTGGCGGATGATGTGGATCGCCTCCTGCAGCATCAGCTGCCGTACCTGGACCGAGGGCCACCCCTCGCCGATCACATGCTCGTTCAAGTTCTCGCCCGAGCCCAGTCCGAGGGTGAACCGTCCGTCGGAGAGGAGCTGCAGCGTCGCCGACATCTGCGCCACGATCGCAGGGTGGTAGCGCATCGTCGGGCAGGTGACGTAGGTCATCAGCTCGACCGTGGATGTCGCGTTGGCGGCGGCTCCGAGCATCGTCCACGCGTGCGGGGAATGGCCCTGGCTGGTCAGCCAAGGGGTGAAGTGGTCGCTGGAGACCTCGAAATCGAAGCCCGCGGCCTCGGCCTCCACCGCATACCGCACCAGCTCGCGTGGTCCGCTCTGCTCCGTCATCAATGTGTACCCGAACCGTGCGGTCATCCCTGCTCCTCTGCTCCTGTCACCCCGACCGGCACCCCTCCGGCGCCCTGCAACCCCTCGAGGTCACCTCACGCGGTCTGATCCTCGTGCGGACCCTCGGCGATCTCCTCGATCACCTTCTCGTTGAAGGCCGGAAGATCATCGGGAGTCCGGCTGCTGACCAGACCGGCGTCGACGACGACCTCCTCGTCCACCCACGTCGCTCCGGCGTTGCGCAGGTCGGTCATCAGGCTCGGGTAGCTGGTCAGGGTGCGTCCGTCGACGACTCCGGCTTCGATCAGCGTCCAGGCCGCGTGGCAGATCGCTCCCACCGGCTTGTGCTGGTCGAAGAATTCCTTCGCGAAGGCGACCGAGGCGGCATCCATCCGCAGGTGGTCTGCGTTGACGACCCCGCCGGGCAGCACCAGGGCGTCGAAGTCGGCGGCCTCCGCGTCGGCGGAGACCACATCGACCTGCTGCGCGTGTCCGTTCTTGCCTTCGATGGATCCGGCGTCGGGTGCCACCATGATCGCGATCGCACCGGCATCCGTCACTGCCTGCCAGGGCGAGGTCAGTTCGCTGTCCTCGTACCCGTCCGTCGCGAGGAAGGCGATGCGTTTTCCGTTGAGCTGCGTCATATCTCCACGCTATGAGCCGGTGCCCGCCGGTTCGAGGGGCTTGACAGCCGTCCGGCCACGTTGAGCGTCGGCGCGCTCCGGGCGGGTCGGCCTGCGGCGAGGGTTCCTCAGCCGGCGGTACCGCCGGAACGCCCGGTGGCCTGAAGGATGAGGTCGGCGATCTGCTGCGGATGCGTCACGAGGGAGAGGTGCCCGCTGTCGAGTTCGATCGTCGTGGCGTTCATCCGTGCAGCGAGGAAGCGTTCGAGTGCGGTGGTGGTGGTCCGGTCCTGACGCGAGACCGCGTACCAGCACGGCTTGTCCTGCCAGGCGGCCGCGGTGGTCCGCGAAGAGAACAGCGAGTCCGAGATCCTGCCCTGGACGGCGTACAGCACCTGGGCGCGCTCAGGGTCGACGCCGTTGGCGAAGTCCTCCAGGAACGCCTGTTCGCTCAACTGCGCGAATCCGTCGGTGTGTACGAGGCCGGCGCTGGCCGGGGGCGGCGGGTACTGCGCGGCGAGCGCTCCGTAATCCTCACCCGCCCGGGGCGCACGCGCCGCGACGAAGACCAGAGCGACGACGTTCGGGTGGCCGCCGGTCTCGCTGATCACGGTGCCCGCCCAGGAGTGTCCGACCAGGACGGTCGGGCCGTTCTGCAGGTCGAGGACCCGGCGCGTCGCGGCCGCGTCGTCCGCGAGCGAGGTCAACGGGTTCTGCACCGAGGTGACGTTGCACCCGGCGGCCTGCAGCAGCGGGATCACGTCGGCCCACGAGGAGCCGTCCGCATACGCGCCGTGCACCATGACGACGTTATCGGCCACGGGCGCGCCGGTGGCAGCCGCCGGGGCCGTGGATTCGGACGTGTCGGACATGCTTCCCCCATTCAGCTGTTGACGGACCCAGTTATACCGGCCCCACCCTGACGAGCGATAGGCCCGGGCAGCATGAGCAGCCCGCGTTCGGGAATCCGGATCTGCTCGCGACGTTCCCCGCCAGACGCAGGGCATCGTCCCCCTGGCTGAGGCGCGACCGGTCCCGCGCCCTGCGCCCTCAACCCGGGCCGGCACGGCGACGCCGCGGGCACCCGCGCGGCGCGACGATATGCAATATATAGAGCGATAGGATGAACGGATGCCGATCCCTTCCGCCAGCACCATGCACGCTCGCTCGCTCCTGCGCGATGACGTGTATCGATCACTGCGGGATGCGATCGTGGACGGGACCTTCGAGCCGGGCGAGCGGCTCCGGGACCAGGAGCTCGAGGCGTGGCTGGGCGTGAGCCGCACGCCGATCCGGGAGGCGCTGCTGCGTCTCGCGCAGGCGGGTCTGGTCGTCGCCCAGCCCGGCCGCGCGACCACGGTCGCTCCGGTCGACCCGAAGAACATCGGCAACGCGCAGAGCATCGCCGCCGCGATGCACGAACTCGCGGCGCGATCGGCGGTCCCGGCACTGACCGACAGCGACCTGACCACCATGGCCGCCGCGAATGACCGTCTCGCGACGGCGCTCGAAGTGCTCGACGTTGACGCGGCCATGAACTCGGATGACGAGTTCCACGACGTGCTCGTCCGGGCCAGCGGAAACGCGATGATCGCCGAGGTGCTCGAGCAGGTGACGCCGCTGATCCGGCGTGCCGAACGGCAGCGATTCGCCTCGATGGCCGGGCGCGACTCCGTGCGCCAGCATCGCGCGATCATCGAGCGCTGCGCGGTGGCAGACGCGGAAGGCGCCGCTGAGCTCAGTCGCGTCAACTGGATGACCCTCAAGCCGGAGCTGACCGCCCGCGAAGAGTGACCGCACCGCTTCCCGCGCCGCGCCGCGCCCCGGTTCGAAACCGCATGCGCGGCAGGACCTGACCTTGTGTTCCGCGTCTGCGGACCTACACTGGGGGAATGTCCCGGATTCGGATCAAGGATGCCGCGGTCTACCTGGGCGTCAGTGACGACACCGTCCGCCGCTGGATCGAGAACGGGATTCTCTCCCGCACGCGCGAACCGTCCGGGCGGACGACGGTGGACGGGCTGGAGCTCGCCCGGTTGGCCCGCAAGAACGCCGTCCTGCCGGCCGATCCCGCCGAGATCGGCCGATCGGCGCGCAACCGATTCGTCGGACTCGTCACCGAGGTGATCTCGGACACGGTGATGTCCCAGGTCGAGCTGCAGTGCGGTCCGCACCGGGTCGTCTCGCTCATGAGCACGGAAGCCGTCCGCGAGCTCGGCCTGGAACCCGGCTCCGTCGCGGTCGCGGTGGTGAAGGCCACCACCGTGCTGGTGGAAACACCCCAGGCCGGGGCCCCATCCTGATGAGAGCCCGCCGGACCGGATGCACCGGCATCCTCATCGCCGCTGCGCTGGCGGCGGGACTGGCGGGCTGCGCAGCCGGCACGGCCGATCGGTCGGCTGCGCCCGAGTCCGACACGGGGATCGAAGGCTCGATCACCGTGTTCGCGGCCGCTTCGCTGAACGCGACGTTCACCGAGCTGGCCGCCACGTTCGAGCGGGATCACCCCGGGACGACCGTGCGCGTGAGCTTCGCGGGGTCGAGCGATCTGGCGACGCAGATTCTCGAGGGCGCGCCTGCGGACGTCTTCGCGTCAGCGGACGAGAGCACGATGGCGAAGATCGCGGACGCGGACCTGGTGGCCGGTGAGCCGGTCGCCTTCGCGACCAACGTCGTGCAGATCGCGGTGCCGGCCCCCAATCCTGCCGGGATCGCGACGTTCGCAGACCTGGCGGCGCCGGGGGTGAAGCTGGTGGTCTGCGCTCCCGAAGTGCCGTGCGGCGCCGCGGCAGCCCGGGTCGCCGCGATCGCCGGTGTGCCCCTGACACCGGTCAGCGAGGAGTCCTCCGTCACGGACGTGCTCGGGAAGGTGGCTTCCGGCGAAGCCGACGCCGGCCTGGTCTACGCGACCGACGTCCGGGCCGCCGGCGCTGCGGTCGAGGGAATCGAGATCGATCGGGCGCAGCAGGCGGCCAACACCTATCCGATCGCCGCATTGACGGATGCCGGCACCCCCGCCGTCGCGAAGGCGTTCGTCGACTTCATCCTGAGCGAGTCCGCACGCAGCGCCCTGGCCGCCGCCGGCTTCGGTCTGCCGTAGCGAGTGGACATGGCCGAGCACACCTCTTTCGCGAGCGTCCCGCGCTGGGTCGTCGGCGTCGCCGCGATCGGCGCGCTCTTCGTCCTGCTGCCGCTGGTGGCCATGCTGGTGCGGGTAAACTGGGCGGAGTTCCTCCCCCTCGTCACATCCGAGTCCGCGCTGGCCGCACTGTGGCTGAGCCTGCGCACCTCGATCGCGGCCACCGCACTGTGCGTCGCGTTCGGCGTCCCGATGGCGCTCGTGCTCGCGCGGTCCCGCTTCCCGGGGCAGCGGGTACTGCGCTCGCTCGTGCTGCTGCCGCTCGTGCTGCCACCGGTCGTGGGCGGTATCGCGCTGCTGTCCACCTTCGGGCGACGCGGACTGCTGGGTGCGACATTCCAGTTCCTCGGCATCGACATCGCCTTCTCCACCACAGCGGTGGTGCTGGCCCAGACCTTCGTTGCGCTGCCCTTTCTGGTGCTGAGCCTGGAGGGTGCGCTGCGCACCGTCGGCACCCGGTACGAGGCGATCGGCGCGACGCTCGGTGCGCATCCGACCACAGTGCTGCGCCGCATCACCGTCCCGCTGGTCCTGCCCGCGCTGATCTCCGGCGCCGTGCTGTCCTTCGCGCGAGCGCTGGGCGAGTTCGGTGCGACGCTCACCTTCGCCGGCAGTCTGCAGGGCACCACGCGCACACTGCCGTTGGAGATCTACCTGCAGCGCGAAGTCGACCCGGATGCGGCGGTCGCCCTCTCGCTCGTGCTGATCGTGGTCGCGGTGATCGTCGTCGGGCTCGCACACCAGGCGGGCAGCGCGGCACCGCTGCGACGGGCGGCCCGCGCATGACGCTCGCCTTCACCGCCGCCATCGCCGCACGCGGGTTCGACCTCCGGCTTCACGCGGAGCCCGGCGAGACGATCGCCGTTCTCGGACCCAACGGCGCCGGAAAGTCGACCCTGGTCAACATCCTCGCCGGCCTGCTGCGGCCCGACAGCGGACGAGCCGAGCTCGACGGACGATCCCTCTTCGATCTGGGAGCCGGCCGAAAGCACTGGACGGCGCCGCACGCGCGTGGCGTCTCGACCCTCTCCCAGGACGCGGACCTGTTCCCGCACCTGAGCGTGCTGGAGAACGTGGCCTTCAGCGCCCGCAGCAAGGGACTGCGCCGGGCGAAGGCCCACGCGCTTGCGCTGCACTGGCTGGCCGAAGTGGATGCCGTCGAGTTCGCATCCCGCCGGCCGGCCGACCTGTCCGGCGGACAGGCGCAACGCGTCGCGATCGCCCGCGCACTCGCGTCGGATCCGCATCTGCTGCTCCTGGACGAGCCGCTCGCTGCGCTGGATATCGCCGTCGCACCGGCCATCCGCCGCACGCTGCTGCGGGTGCTGCGGGATCGCACCGCCATCATCGTCACTCACGACATCCTCGATGCGCTCACCCTCGCCGACCGGGTTATCGTCCTGGGTCGGGGGCGGATCATCGAGGAGGGACCCACGCGCGACACTCTGGATCGACCGCGGACCGCGTTCACCGCCGGCCTGGCCGCCCTCAATCTCCTGACCGGGACCCGCACCCGCGAGGGCATGGTGACCGACACCGGCGCGCCGATCTTCAGCAGCGTCCCGACGGATGCTCCGCTGGGTTCCCGCGTGGCGGCCACCATCCGCCCCACGGCCGTGCGCGTCGCACTCGATCAGCCGGATGCGCCCGGCCCTAACCGGCTCACCGGCGGCATCCTCGATCTCGAGCCGCGAGGCGACATCATCCGGGTCAGATCCGACACGATCGCCGCGGACCTGACCCCCGCCGCGGTCGCGGATGCGCAGCTCATGATCGGCACCGAGGTCCGCTTCACGTTCGACCCCGCGGGGGTCACCATCTACTCCGCTGAACGCAGGGATCCGCCGGGTTAGACGTCCCCGCCCGGCCGCACCGGTGCGGACCGCGGCCAGCCCGGGACACGGCCGCGGCCGCCGGTCACCCCGCAGGTGCCGTGGTCGGGTCGGTGGTCGCGAACCGGATCAGCTTGTGGGTGCCGTCGCACCAGGGTTTGATGGCCGACGCGCCGCATCGGCACAGCGCGACGGTGCGGCGGGAGTGCTCGACCACCTGTCCGTCGTCGCCCACGATCTGCACCGCACCACGCACCAGCAGCGGACCGTCCTTGCAGGCGGTGATCTGCGGGATCGGGTCATCAGCCATCCGAAGCGCTCCTCATTCCGGCGATCCGGCGGCGCAGGATCGGCAGCGGGGTGCCGGCGGAGGGGATGCGCGCGCCGGCGTAGACGATTCCGCCGCGCAGACGGGCGATCAGTGCGAGCCAGACGGATACCGCGCGCTCCAGGATCCACAGCGGCGTCCACAGAGTCGTGCCGACGGGGATCCGGCGTGCGCCACCGTCCCTGCGGCGGCCGACCTCTGCGACGCCCACGACCGCGGCGGCGAGCGCGGCAAGCAGCGGCCACTTCCGATGTGCCACGCCTGCGGTCACAAGCGGCAGGATGGCGAGCTCGGTGAGGAGACGGCGGGGCTGGGCGAAGTCGTCGTACGCCTGCCGCACGCGCTGTCCGAGGAAGTGCCGCGCCGTCGGCGGGCGGCGCAGGACGTACACATCCCGCGCCACGTCCACCTTTCCGCCGACGCAGCGGACGGTGCGCTCGAGCTCCAGATTCTCGAAGAGCACGTCGGCGCTGTAGCCCCCGGCAGCCTGGAGCGTCGAGCGTCGCACTCCGAGCGTCCCGCCGTAGTCGCCGCCGAAGGCTCGCGCCACCAGCATCCGGGCGGTGTCCCAACGTGCGTGCCAGGGATACGAGCTGTAGAGGTTCTGCGGCCGGACCAGGTCCGCATCGCCCAGGCGGTCGGCCACTGCCGCCAGCGCGGTCTCGTCGTAGCGGATGTCGTCGTCGGCCAGCACGATCAACTCGTGTCGGGCGGCCTCCACACCGGTGAGCACGCCCCGGGCCTTGCCGTTCAGACCCGGATGCCGCGGTGCGAGGTGGCGGACCTCGGCCGGCAGGACGCGCGCAAGGCCGGCGAACAGGTCCGAGGCTGACCCGTCCACGACGGTCACCTCGACGTGGCCGCTGAGCCACTCCAGATATCGGACGAGCTCAGCTTCCCCGATCGTGTCGTGGCGGCGCAGGGGAAGCACGTATTCGATGTCGCGCTCACTCATGGACGCGCGCCGGAAGCTCTGCGCCCGGCCTCAGCGAACTGCGTCCCCCCTCGAAGGCGGCGCGCATGCCGTCCGCCACTCGATCGTCCAGGGCGAGGCAGGCGGCTGCCCCGAAGAAGATGTCGGCGATCAGGTCTGGCCTGTCCTCACCGAGGCCTCCGGCGAGGTCGCGCGCGGCGATCTGCTCGTGCACCGCGTCGGCTTCGACATGCTCGTCGAAGTACTCCGTGACGTCGGCACCGAAGCCGAGCCGGCGGAATCCGTCCCCGTACATGCGGTTCGGAAGCGACGACGTCATCTCGAACGCCGCCAGGTGGCCGACGATCGCACCCAGCAGCCGACGATTGATCCCGAACATGGACATCGCATTCTGCGAGGCGAGGGTCACCGCCGGAACGAGGTGGACGTAGCGGCCGTAGGTGGGGTCCAGGCCGGCTCCGCGCATGGTGCGGGCGAAGATCTCGGCGTGCATGCGTTCCGGACGCCCCCCGCCGTACTCGTCGGACTGGATCTCCACGAGCGCGGCCTTGGGCCGCCCGGTGAGCCGTGGGATGGCCCACGAATGCGGATCCGCCTCCCGCAGCGTGTAGACGCTGCGCTGGACGAGGAACTCGCGGGCCTGGGCGAGGGTTGCCCGCTTGGCCAGGAATCGCGACAGCGAAGGACCCGGTGTCGGGGCGGTGAGGGCGAAGAGCGCGGCAGCGATGGCCTCGGCATCGGCGACCGGCGGTTCCGGCATCGCAACGCTCCGCCGCAGCTCCGACTCGAAGGCCGACTCGATCGCCCGCCGAGCATCCAGCAGGCCGGTGTGCCACTCCCAGTCCGGGTCGATCCAGTCCAGTGACCCGTAGGCGCATGCGTAGAGCAGGAACAGGGAGAACTGCAGGTCATCGTCGGCGGCGATGTCAGGGGATGCGGCGAGCGCCGTCCGGGTCGCTTCGAGCAGAGAGTCACCGATCGGGCCAGCGGGGTCGGCATGGTGCAGCAGGTCGAGCAACAGCGCGCTGACCGGACCGCGTGAGTCGGCGTACACATCCGACGGGACTTCGACGTCCGTGATCGTCATTCTGGCTCCTGGCGGGACTGGACGCCACTGACGGCGTCATGATCAAAGGTCCCACCCTCGGCATGCCGCCGCCTGGGGCTTGACGGCAACGGTTACTGCAGGTACTGGTGTCGTGACCCGACAAACCCGAAGTGGCGGAGACCCCTTCGGCTCCGCCACTTCGGGGGTGCACTCAACCGCCGCTGACGTTATCCCGGGCGGCCTGCGCCTGCCCCTGGACCTCCTCGGTCGCGGTCTGTGCCTCGGACTTGACGGATTCCACCGCGTCCGAGGCCGTCGCCTTGACCGCCTGCGCGGCCTCCTGAGCCGGCTCCTTCAGGTGCTCGCCCACTTCTTTGGCGGCATCCGTCACGGTGTCCACGAGCGGCTGGGCCTGGTCCTTGACCTGTGCTGCGACCTGCTTCTCCCCCGAGGAAGCGGGAATCAGCGACGCGACGAGCAGGCCGGCCCCGAAGGCGATCAAGCCGACCGCCAGCGGGTTGCCTTCCGCCTTGGCGACCACGCGATCCTTCATTTCGCCGGCGGACGATCCGGCGTCACTCAGCACGGACCCGGTGTCGTCGGCGGCGCCCATGACGCGGTCGCGGACCGACCCGAAGGCATGCTTCACCTTGTCCGTCTGGCGATCCATGATCTTCGTGGGCGACACCTTGTCGGCGAGGGCGTCGACATCGGTGCCCAGTTCTCGCCGCGTCCGCTCGATGTCGGCGCGGATGGCATCGGGTGAATCACTCATCGGTTCTCCTCATTCCTTTTCAATGTCTCAGGGATCTCCTTGATGGACTCCACGGTCTGCGGAGCGCCTTCGATCTGCTTGACCTGCTTGCGGCCGACCGAGAACAGGATCAGCGCGATCACCGCCCACAGGACGGCGACGATCACGCCGGACCACCCGCCCCCGACCAGCGTGCCCAATGCCCACCAGAGCGCGATCGACAGGAACAGCACGGTCATGCCCGCCCCGTACGCGGCCCCGGCGAGCATGCCGGCGCCCTTGGCCGCCTTCGACGCCGAGTCCTTGAGTTCCGCTTTCGCCAACTCGAGTTCCTGACGCATCAGGGTGGACATATCCCTGGTGACCTCGCCGAGAAGCTCTCCCAGCGAGGTATTGGCCGCCTTGACCTCAGAAGGAGTCGGATCGGACATCACGGGCTTCCTCCCGGGGCAGCTCGGTCGACCGAGCGGCAGACGACTGCGCGAACACGGGCGTCTCTTCGACGGTCGGTGGTGTTGCGTAGAGCTCGGCGGACGTCGTCGGCGCAGTGCCCGCGGTCGTCGGCGAAGCCGGAGCGGCGGCTGCCGAGTCCGACCGCTCATCCGAGGCGTTCGCCGCGAGCGCCCGGGTGAGCCTGCCTGCGGCCACGCCGAGAACCGCGGCGCCGATGATGAATGTGCCGGGCCTGCGGCGCGCGAACGACTTCACCTCCGTCAGCAGCGATCCCGGGTCGCGATCGCCGAGCCAGGCCGCAGCGCCGGAGATGCGTCCCGCGGCTTGCCGCAACAGGTCCGCAGCCAGTCCCGGATTCTCCGCGTTGGCGGTCATGGAGTCCAGTTCCTCGCTGACCGAGCGCAGACCGGATGCGACACGCTGCTGCTGCACCTGGGCCTGGTCCTTCAGCTCGCGCTGCGTCTGCGCGTAGAGGTCCTTCGCCTGCGATGTGACCTCGCGTGCAACGACGCCGGCTTCACTCTTCGCGGTCTCCGCCACGTGGCCGGCTTCAGTCACGGCCGTCTGCTTCAGATCGCTCGCTTCCTGTTTGGCCGTCTCAAGCGAGCTCGTCTCGTCCCTGTTGGCGGTGTCGTCTGACACCGGCGGGAGATAACTGTCTGACATGCTCATCCTCTCGATTACCGGCGGCATCACCGGACTGAGGACATTCCTACGCTCGCTCCCCCGCCCAGGAACGGGCCTTGCCAAAGCGTTGTCGGCATGCATAATGCGCGGAAGGGGAGGCGATGGACGGGTCGGCGGGGGGATAGTAGGCGACCGCCCGCGGTGATGTCCAGCCCCGTGCGGTCGATCTTGCGCGGGCGGAAAGTAGTCGTATCCCGTCATTCCGAGGAGGAATACATGTACTTCCACGTTCAGCGACTGATCAACGAGATCGAACAGGACGAGCCGGATCCGGCGGCGGCCAACGCCCTGCAGGAGGGACTGGGCGGGCAGTTCGGCGAGATGCGCACGATGATGCAGTATCTGTTCCAGAGCATCAATTTCCGTGGTCCCGACGGCAAGCCGTATCGCGACCTGATCCAGGGGATCGGCACCGAGGAGATCAGCCATGTCGAGCTGATCGGCACCACGATCTCGCGGCTCCTCGACGGGTCCCCTCGCTACCAGGGCAAGAAGACCGACCCCCTCGACGCTCCCGCGGCGGGTGGGGGGATTCCGCTCAATATCGCGCTGGACCACAGCAACATCCACCACTATCTCGTGGGGGCGCAGGGTGCGCTCCCGGTCGATGCCGCGGGCAATCCGTGGCTGGGCAGTTACGTGTACAACTCCGGCAATCTCGTTCTGGACCTGCTCTACAACCTGATGCTGGAGTCGACCGGCCGCTTGCAGAAATGCCGCCTGTACGAGATGACAGACAACAAGATGGCCCGCTCCACGATCTCCTACCTGATCGTCCGCGACCAGGCTCACGAGAACGCCTACGCTCAGGCCCTCGAGACCCTCGGCGTCAACTGGAACACCGCGCTGCCCATCCCGAAGACGAATGCCGAGAGCTTCCCCGAGGTCAAGCGGCTCCTGGATCTCGGGCTGCAGAGCAAGCAGTACTCGTTCGACCTGGACGCCCAGTCCGAGGCCGGCAAGATCTTCCAGGGCATGTCGCCGTCGAACGACGGCACCAAGCTGGATGCCAGCGAGCAGGCTCCCGAGGGAGCGCCGTTGACCATCTCCCCGGAGCGCTTCGAGGAGTTCTCTCCCGGCGCGGACAAGGATCTGCAGGCCCTCATCGCCGCGACCGCGGCCATGGAGATGGCCGAGATCGACGCCACCTTCGGTCGGCTCGGTTGAGCTGACCCCACCTCGGCCCGACAGGTCGGCATCGCTCCGCCCGGACGATACCGGCCTGTCGGTGCCGTCGGCGACGCTCGGACGAAGGCCGCCTCACGCGTCCCGCGGCTGGGCGGCATGCCGCGCGACGAAGTCGACCACCGCGGATGCAACCTCGCGAGGCGCGGTGTAGTGGACGAGATGGCGGTGGCCGGCCACCACGACCAGTTCGGCACGATCGGCGCGGTCACGGAGCCGATGACACCACGCAAGTCCTGCGATCGGGTCGTTGCCTCCCCTCATCACCAGGAGGGGCATCGTCAGGGCAGCCGCGCGGTCCTCGATGCGATAGCTGACCATCTGCCGCAGCTGCGCGAAGTACCACCAGGGTGGGCAGCGCAGATAGTCGGAGAAGACCACGGCGTTGCCACTGGGCGGCTCGCCCACAGTGTCCACTGCCAGGGCGACGCACTGCGCGAGCGCCGCGCGGTGCCGGTCATCGCTGACCGGACCGATGATGACCACGTGCGAGGCGAGGTCGGGATGCTGTGCCGCCAGCTCGACCACCCATTGCGCCCCCATGGAATGCCCGACCAGGACCGCCCGAGTCAGCCCGAGCTCCTTCAGCAGCGCGGCAAGGGCAGAGGCCATGTCGGCGACGCTGAGAGCGCCGACAGGCGCGGGCAGACCGCCGAAACCGGGGAGGTCGATGGAGTGCACGTCACTGAACGTCGCGAGTACGCGATGCAGGCGGTCGTAATAGCGGTGTGAGACGCCGATGCCGTGAATCAACACGAACGGCGGCAGCTCCCTGGCGCGACCTTCAGACGACTGGACGCGGAACGCGAGGTCTCCGACCTGATGCCGGCGAGACTCGGGAACGGTCAGAGGTTGGTCCGTGCCCGCGCCGCTCACCGCGGTCCGCTCGAGGGTGTTCGGTCATCTGCGTCGCTCTGGTCGCCGGCACCAGGCTCGTGCTGTTCACGGATACGCCGTCCCTCCGCGACATCCTTCTCCTCCTTCGCTGCAACCTTGTCGCTCTTGCGCGTGTCTCGCGGCGGCAGCTGGATCTCCTCCTCGGCCGCGATTCCCGCCTGCAGCTGACGCCCGCGCTCCATTTCGGCATCGAACTCCGCGCCGAACAGCAGAGCCAGGTTCGCGATCCACAGCCAAAGGAGGAACACGATGATGCCGGCCAGGGAGCCGTACGTGCGGTCGTAATTGGAGAAGTTGGCGATGTAGAAGCCGAAGGCCACGGTCGCGAGCACGAGCACCAGGATCGCCAGCAGCGCCCCGAGGCTCATCCACCGGAACTTCGGCTGCTTGGCATTGGGCGTCGCGTAGTAGAGGATCGCGACCATCAGGACGACGATGAAGGCGAGCACCGGCCACTTCGCAATGGACCAGATGGTCTGTGCCACGTCACCGATGCCGAGCGCCCCGCCGACCGCCTCGGTGACCGGACCGGAAATCACGAGGATGATCACCGCCACCAGAATCAGGACGATCCCGACCACCGTCACCAGCAGCTGAGCCGGCTTCAGCTTCCAGAACGGACGGCCCTCCTCGATCTCATAGATGCGGTTCATGGCCCGGCTGAAGGCTCCGATGTAGCCGGAGGCGGACCAGATGGCCAGAACCACGCCGCTGATCAAGGCGACGCCGGCAGCCGGGGAGCTTGCCAGCTGTTCGATCGGACCGCGGATCGCGTCCGCCGTGTCGGCGGGGACCACCTGCCCGACGATCTCGAGGATGGCATCGCTGGCCGCCCCGCCCTGCCCGAACACACCGAGCAGGGAGAAGATGGCGACCAGGCCGGGGAACAGGGACAGGACCGAATAGTAGGTGAGCGCCGCGGCGATGTCGGGGCACTCATCCGATGAGAACTCACGGATCGTCTTGCCGAAGACGTACTTCCAAGAGCGCTTCTGCAGGTCTGCGGGCGAATCCGGCTTGGCGGGGTGTTCCGGGTCCGGCGCACCTTTGTCACGGGCGGCTTTCGCGGAGGTGTCTGTGCTCATGTGTGTCTCCCGAATGGGCTGTGCCGAGGCGTTGAGAGAGCCGCCGCCGGTCTACGGTGCCGATCCGCGGGATCGGTGAGCCCCTTTTCTACGCGTCCGAGCTGACTCCGGTTCCGCCCTTGCCAAACCGTCCACGCGCAAGTAAAAGGGTCTCCCCGCACCGACCACACAGCGGCGGCGCGACGGCTGCTATCGCGGCAGCACTGTCAGAACCCGCTGGATGTGCTCGCGGAAGTCAGCCATGAAGCTGTGCAGGAACTGCTCCGTGTCCGGGTCGGACACCGAGCCGTCCTCGCTGAAGACCTCGGGGGAGAACTGGATGTACGCCTCGGGTGCGGTCATCTGGCGGGCGTTGCAGAAGCTGAGGACCCCACGAAGGCTCTGCTGCGCGACGGCCGTTCCGATCGACCCGACCGATGCCCCGATCACGGCGGCAGGAATGTGATCGAAGGAGTTCTCCCCCCAGGGGCGGGACGCCCAGTCGATCGCGTTCTTCAGTCCCCCCGGAATGGAGCGGTTGTATTCGGGTGTGACGAACAGCACGGCCTGGGTGGCGGCGATCGCCTGCTTGAGCTGCCTCGCGACTGGCGGATAGTCCGCGTCGTAGTCCTGGCTGTAGAGCGGCAGGTCACGGATCGGGAGCTCGGTGAACTCCAGATCATCGGGCGACAAGCGGATGAGCGCTCTGGAGAGGATTCGATTGATCGAGGTGGAGGACAGGCTCCCGACGAAGTAGCCGACTCGGTAGGACATGGTTGCTCCCTGACTCAGTGCTCCCCTGAGGTCATTGTCGCCCCGAGGCCATCAGCACAACACCCCGCCGCCGCGCAATCGATTCACGAGGGTCCGGCGGCCTCGAGTGCGAATGCCCCAGCGGATGCGGCGATTTCCGTCAGCGCTTCACGCAGGCTGTTGAAGCAGCTGACGTCCCTGCGGCCGCGCACCCACAGCACGTAGACGCGGTGATCTTTGCACTCCAGGTATGCGACGACGCGATGAGGATCGTTCTCGGCGAGCCGGGTGTCGCGGGCGACCCACGCGCCGTCGCCTATCCAGACGAGCTCCGGTGAGCTCTTCCGATCGGCTGAGAGTTGACCGGTCGACATTTTCAGCCTCCTCGAGCGGGCCCCCGCGGTCCGTGGGGTCTCAGTGCCCAGGGTGCCCGGACCCGCGGGCGGATCACGACGGGCTTGACTCCGGGGCGGTTCGGCGGTAGTCGCTGCGGAACCGCCCCCACGGCCCTCTCGCGGCACGATCGAGTCGACCACGATCGAGTCGACGCCCGGTGTCGCGGTACCAGAGCGCACAGAGAACGGTGAGCATCACGGCGTCCACGACGCCGCCCGCGTAGTACATCAGCTGCGCGGCGGATTGCGCGACCGCAGCGTCGACGCCGGAGGGCGGATCGGCGTAGACCACCTTCGCCAGGATGCTGTGGGCTGCGAGGAAGAGCATCAGCACCCCGGCGCGCACCGGGTAGGCGGCGCGATGGGGCGCGGGATCCATCGGGATCACCGCAGCGGTGAAGAGGTATCCGGCCAGCAGGAAATGCGCCGACATCGCCACCTGGGCGAGCGGGTTCTGGTGAATCAGCGCAGCGAGGTCCGTCGTGTACAGCACCCACATGCCCCCGATGTTCAGGACGGCCGCGAGCGGGAGTGCGGACGCGACCCGCGCCGGCCGGCTGGACAGCAGGCGCACGAGCCGGCGGGCGGGTGTGACATGCAGCGACCGCAGGGCGAGCGTCACCGGCGCCGCGACGACCAGCAGCAGAGGCGCGACCATACCGACCAGCAGATGCACGCCCATGTGTGCGACGAAGTCGTCGTGCGCGGCGGCCGCGAGCGGACCGACGAATCCGGCGGCCGCGGCAAGCACGCCCGCCAGCCAGGCTGCCGTGCGCCACCATGGCCAGGGTCGAGCCCGCTGCCACTGGATCCACGCTCCACCGAGGTACATCGCCGCGGCCAGAACGATGGGGACGGCCAGGAGCAGATCGGGATTCAGCGACGCGCTGGAGCCGTGGTGCATGCCGCGTCACTCCACCCATCCGGCGCGCGGTCGGGTGCGCACGGTCACCACGATGCCGGCGACCACCAGCAGCGCCGCGATGACGTTCCAGACCATGTCGTAGAGCAGAAGATCGGGAACGTACCGGATCTGATGCAGTCCGAAGAGCTTGTGCTGAACGATGCCGTCGTACAGCTGGAATCCCCCGGCGCCCAGGAGCACCCCGCCCCACCACCGTGCCTGCCGGAATGCATCGCGCCGGCGCAGGTCCGCGAGCAGGAACAGGCCGCCGATCGTCGCGCCCCAGCTCAGGGCGTGGAAGAGCCCGTCCGAGACCAGACCGAGAGCGGGCGTCCCGCGATCGTAGAAGTGATGCCAGTGCAGAATCTGGTGGAAGACCGCCTCATCGACGAACGCGACCAGGCCCACACCGAACAGGATGCCGGAGATCAGGTTGCGGCCGGACATCACCGCGCGCGACCGATCCCGGACTGCTGCGGCGTCGCCCGCACTCGAACCGGCGTTTCCAGGGATGGACACGGTCAGCGGAGTCCTTCGGCCTGGGTCTTCTCCTCAGCGACCCGAACGCCGTACGTGTAGGCGAGCTTGCCGCCCAGCCACCCGGACACTCCCACCCCGATCGTCACCAGGATGGGATGGAACGGGTGGCCGTACGGCCCGGCCACTGCCGTCCGCGGGTGCTTGGTCTGTGTGCGTGTGTTCGGGTCCATGCTTCGCTGCTCCAGTCAGAAGGGACTGAGATCCAGTCAGAAGGGACTGAGATCGCACCGACGCTAGGACCGGGGTTCCGATTGTCCCAAGGGCTTGACAGCGTGAAGCACGGCCGTCTGGAGACCCCCGCTGGCCGCGGGCATCCGCCAGCCGGCTTCACCGCGCGATCCGCGGTCGCTGCGCTTGCACGCGATGCAGGAATGGCGCAACCCCCTCCGGCCGAGGCGCGGACTGAGTAATGCTGGGTTCCCTGGAGGTGCGCTATGAAGGCGATGGTCTACCGCGGTCCGTACAAGATGCGCGTCGAGGAGAAGCCCGACCCGAGGCTGGAGCACCCGAACGACGCGATCGTCCGAGTCGAGCTGGCCTCGATCTGCGGTTCCGATCTGCACCTGTACCACGGCATGATGCCGGACACGCGGATCGGCCATACCTTCGGTCACGAGTTCATCGGGACCATCGAAGAGGTCGGCTCCTCCGTGCAGAACGTCAACGTCGGGGACCGCGTGATGGTCCCCTTCAACATCTATTGCGGCTCGTGCTTCTTCTGCGCTCGCGGCCTGTATTCGAACTGCCACAACGTCAACCCGAACGCGACCGCCGTCGGCGGCATCTACGGGTACTCGCACACGAGCGGCGGCTACGACGGCGGCCAAGCGGAGCGCGTCCGGGTTCCGTTCGCGGACGTCGGCCCCTCCGTCATCCCGGAGGCGATCAGCGACGAGAACGCCCTCCTGCTGACGGATGCCTTCTCCACCGGCTACTTCGGGGCCCAGCTGGCGGACATCGTCGAGGGTGACACCGCGGTGGTCTTCGGGGCGGGGCCGGTCGGTCTTGCAGCCGCGCGGTCCTGCTGGCTCATGGGCGCCGGCCGCGTCATCGTCGTGGACTACCTGGACTACCGGCTCGAGAAGGCGAAGTCCTTCGCGTTCGCCGAGACGGTCAACTTCGGGCAGGTGGGCGACATCGTTCGCCACCTCAAGCGCGCCACCGATGGCCTCGGCGCTGACGTCGCGATCGATGCGGTCGGTGCCGAAGCGGACGGCCACGTCATCCAGCATGTGACCTCGGCGAAACTGAAGTTGCAGGGGGGTTCCCCGGTTGCTCTGAACTGGGCGATCGACTCGGTCCGCAAAGGGGGGACCGTCTCGGTGATGGGCGCGTACGGACCCTTGTTCAGCGCCGTGAAATTCGGTGACGCGATGAACAAGGGCCTCACCATCCGGACGAATCAGGCTCCCGTGAAGCGACAGTGGCCGCGGCTCTGGGAGCACATCCGCAACGGCATCATCACGCCGAGCGACCTGATCACGCACCGCATCCCGCTGGACGAGATCGCCGAGGGCTATCACGTCTTCTCGTCGAAGCTCGATGACTGCATCAAGACGGTCGTCACGCCGAACTGACGGCGCGGCCCCGAACCGCGAAGGAACGACATGCCCTACACATCCGAAAAGCCCGGCGCCACACCGAGCGCCGCAGAGTTGCGCGCCCGCATCCCGGGCTGGGGGGTCGACCTGGACCCCGCTGACCGACCGGCGTTCCCACGCGAGCAGCCCGGCATCGTCACGGGCGCGCACTGGGATCTGCCTCCCCAGCAGCCCGACCCGGGCCGACGCGAGAAATCAGTGGAGCACCTGCGGCTCACTCCGGTGTTCGGAACCGCACAGCCCCTGAAGGGACTGGCCGGAGTCATCCGCAGGTACGCCTACGACACCTACAGCGAAGGCCAGGCGGCGCACTGGCTGTTGCTGATTCTCGGCGACCGAGTGGACGCGATGACGGCGCATGTGAAGTCCTTCGCCACCCGGCGGCCCGACAATCCGATCACGGAGAGCGGCGTCCTGGGCGAGCGCGGCCACCGTCCGCTGTCCTCGCGCGTCGGGCGTGGACGCGTCGATCTGAAGCACGCGTGGCTGGACCCCGTGCTGGTGTGGGGGCCGTGGCTGCTGGCCGGGGTCATCGCGATCCGGGCGCTGGTCCGGATCGCGCGGCGATGAGCTCGCCGGTCCAGTCACACGGGCTGGGCTGCGGCTTCGTCGGCCGCAATCCGGGAAGGTTCGGTGTCGAACTCTTCGGCGACCAGCATGATGCCGCCGGACGAGTTGGCGGAACGCGCAAGCTGCATGATCCACTCGCGGCTCAGCTCCACCGGCTCGGGGTCCTCGAACACGAACCGCAACGGGATGGACGGATGCAGCCAGATCGTCGTGCGCCCCGGGGCCTCATCGACGGAGTGCCGCCACGAAAGCGTGAAGCTCTCGCTGCGCCGAAGCTTGGTCGCGATGACCGCCTTCACGTGCGCGAGTGCGCGGTCTTCGATGTGGATCGCCGTGTCGGATCCACCGTAGTAGATGGTGCCCACCCCGTCACCGTACGCCGACTGCTCCAGTTGTGCCAGTGCCGACGCGCCCCCATATAGCGACTGGTACGCGGCTTGGCAAGGGGCGCTGCGAGCGCCGCACGAGTCCCTGAGGATGACGGGATGAGCGAGAAGGAAAGCGTGCACGGCAAGACGATCGTGATCACCGGTGCCTCCAGCGGCATCGGCCGGGGAGCCGCCGTCCGCCTGAGCGACCTCGGCGCCAACGTGGTGGTGGCGGCTCGTCGCGGCCAGGTCCTGGAGCAGCTGGCCGGCGAGATGGCGGAGCGCGGAGGGATCGCCGTCCCGGTGGCCACGGATGTGAGCGCCGCTCCAGACATCGCACGGCTGACCGCCACCGCGGTCGACCGCTTCGGGCGGATCGACGTCTGGGTGAACAACGTCGGGATCGGAGCGCTCGGACCGTTCTGGGACGTGCCCGTGGAAGCCCACGCTCGCGTGATCGACGTGAACGTCAACGGCCTCCTCTATGGGGCACACGCGGCGCTGCGCCGGTTCCTGGCACAGGGCAGCGGCGTCCTGATAAACGTCGGGTCTGTGGAGAGCGAACTCCCGCTGGCCTACCAGTCCTCTTACGCGGCGTCCAAAGCCGCGGTGCTCAGCTTGAGCAGGACTCTGAACGAGGAGCTCCGCCTGGCCGGAGTCTCCGAGACCATCAAAGTCGGCACCATCATGCCCTGGGCCGTGGACACGCCCTGGTGGGACCACGCTGCCAACTACACCGGACATGCGCCTCGGATGGCGGCGATGGACGACCCCGGTATCGTCGTCGACGCGATCGTGGCAGCCTGTACCGATCCCAAGGAGGAACACCCGGTGGGAGGGAAAGCCCGCGTCGCGAACATCTCGCACCGGATCTTCCCCGACCTCACGGAACGGCTGTCCGCGAAGACCGTCGACGCCGAGCGGCAGCGCGGCTTTCCGCGGCTGCACACGCAGGGCTCGATCTTCGCGCCCACCGAGGCGGGCACGGCGGTCGAAGGCGGTGTGCGCGACCGGATGAAGCGCGAGGACGCCGCACGCGCCAGGACCCGGTCATGAGCCGCGTCGAGGTCGTCGCGGACGGCGTCTACCGGCTCGAGAAGGCTGCCGTCAACTGCTACCTCATCGTCGCCGACGACGGGATCGTGCTCGTCGACGGTGGACTGCCGGGCAGCTGGTCACGCCTGACCGCTGCCTTGAGGAACGTCGGGGCGACACCGTTCGACATCTCGGCGGTGGTGCTCACGCACGGCCATTTCGATCATGTCGGCATGTGCGACCGCTTGAGCTGGGAGAACAGGGTCGCCTCGCACATCCACCCGGACGACCAGGACCTGGCACGGCATCCCTACCGGTACGCGCATGAGAATGCCCGTGCCCGGTATCCCGTGCAGCACCCCGCAGCGATCCCGATCCTCGCCCGGATGACGGCCGCCGGGGCGCTCTGGGTCAAGGGCATCAAGGCGAAAAGCGATGTGGTCCCCGGCAGCCGCCTGGACCTGCCCGGGGGTTTGACGCCCATCTGGTCGCCGGGCCACACGGCCGGCCACTGTGCGTACTTCATGGCGGACCGGGGCATCCTGTTCAGCGGTGACGCACTCGTCACGTACGACCCGTACACCGCCGGCACCGGACCGCGGATCGTCGCCGGTGCGGCGACCGCCGACAGCGCCGTGGCACTCACGACGCTCGACGAGCTGGCCGCGACCGGTGCGGGTCTGGTTCTGACCGGACACGGGGAGCCCTTCACCGACGGCATCCGGGTCGCCGCCGCTCACGCCCGCGCCGTCGGACCCTCATGAGGACCCCACGCGGTTTACTCCAAACCCGGGCCGTAGTCAACCCTCCTCCTCGAGCCACCGGGGCGCGGCACAGTTGAGGTCGGCCGTGAAGAGGGGTGCATCGTGATTGTGCGGATTTCGGTGGCTCCGCCGCGAGAGGCGAACCTGCCTCGCGACGCGGCCGCCGATGCGCTCAAGCAGCTCCCCGCCCGACGCCCGGCAGACCCGCCCGCACCGTCGTCACCGCTGCAGTGGGCGCTCATCAGCCCGGACTGCTACGAAGTGACATCATCCGACGTGACGGTCGGCTTCATCCGGGTCGTCGGGGCCGTGTGTGTCGCCCTCGCCGGGCCGCGATACGACCTCGCCGTCGAGGTGGCGCAGACGCTGGTGTTCGACGCCGCCGTTGACGCGTTGGGAGAAACCTCCGCGTGAGGCGGGGTCGTGCGCCCGCCGGGGTCGCACGTGCTCGCGCCGGCGGGAATGCCGCGGCCGGTCGGAAGGGTTGCACCTGGGGATGACCACCGCACCTGCACCCGCCCTCTCCGTCCTCGACCTCGTGCCCGTACGCACCGGCCAGACCAGTGCTCAGGCGGTGAGCGCGTCGCTGAACCTCGTCTCGCGAGCCGACGAGCTCGGCTACCGTCGCTACTGGTTCGCCGAGCACCACAACATGCCCGCGGTCGCGTCGACCACCCCGCCGGTCCTGATCGCGGCGGCAGCGTCCCGCAGCGCGCGCATCCGGGTGGGGTCGGGCGGCGTGATGCTGCCGAATCACTCCCCGCTCGTGGTCGCCGAGCAGTTCGCGGCACTGGAGGCGCTCGCACCGGGTCGCATCGACCTCGGCATCGGGCGGGCACCGGGCAGCGACCCGGTGATCACCCAGCTTCTGCGGATGTCGGGCACGACCTCCGACGTGGAACGCTTCCCCGATCACATCCGCGACATCATCTCTCTGGTCTCGCCCGACGGCGCCACCGTCCGGTTCGCCAGCGGCGGCGAGTACGGCATCCACGCGACCCCCCGCGCGGAGGGCGCGCCCGAGGTGTGGCTGCTGGGCTCGAGCGATTACTCGGCTCAGCTGGCGGCATCCACCGGCCTGCCGTACGTGTTCGCGAACCACTTCTCGGGGGAGGGGCTCGAGCGCGCGCTCGACCTGTACCGCAGCGGCTACCAGCCCACCGAGACCCACCCGGAGCCGCGGACCTTCCTGACGATCAACGCGGTGGCCGCGGCCGATGCCGAGGAGGCCGAAGCGCGGGCGCTGCCGCAGCTGCGCATGATGGCGCGTCTGCGCACCGGCAAGCCGCTGACCGCGCTCGAGACGGTCGAGCAGGCCCGCGCCGCCCTCACCGTCGAGGCGGACGCCCAGGCCGAGTCGATCATGGCCGCCGCCCGCCGGCGCTGGCTGGTGGGCACCGGACCGGACGTGCGTGCCCAGGTCGCGGAGTTCGCCGCCAGGTACGGCGTGGACGAGGTCATGATCTCGCCGGTGGGCGGCGCCTTCGACGGTGAGCCGATGGATGCCGCGACCGGTCGGGCTCAGACCCTGGAGCTGCTCGCGGCCTGAGTGGGTTGCGCCGCTGGCCGCGGCCGCAACGGTACGGGGCGGGAGTGTCACGTGGGCTGCCAAGGCTCGGGTCACTGCCGAGGACGGTTCCCGCCCTGTCCGGTCCGCCCGAGCGACCCCTCACGGAGGCGCGACTGCGGCAGCCGGCGCGACTAGGCCTCGGGTTCGCCGCTCAGCAGCCCCCGCAGCCAGTCGCGGGCTTCGACGAAGACATCGTCGGAGTACCGGTCGGGGTAGCGCACGATCGCCCGATCCGCCCGCGGATACGAACCCAGGAAGATGACCTTGGGACTGAAGCGGCGCAGTCCGAGCAGAGCATCCGCCATCCGCTCGTCCTCGATGTGCCCATCAGCGTCGATCACGAAGCGGTAGCGGCCGAGCGCATCGCCGATCGGACGGGACGCCAGCAGCGAGAGGTTGATGCCGCGCGTGGCGAACTGCTCGAGCATCTCCAGCAGGGCGCCCGGGTGATCATCGGGCAGCTCGGCGATCAGCGAGGTCTTGTCGGCGCCGGTCGGCGCGGGCGGCGCGACGGTGCGGGCGACCAGCACGAACCGGGTCACGGCGTTCGGATTGTCGCCGAGGTTGCGGGCCAGCAGCGTCAGGTCGTGATGCTCGAGGATCCCAGGGGGTGCGATCGCGGCATCCGCGTCGCTGGTCCCGTCGAGCAGTCCCATGGCGCTGGCGACATTGCTGGATGCCGGGACGTGCGCGTGCGCGGGAAGCGTCCGCGTCAGCCACTGCAGGCACTGCGCGTATGCGACCGGGTGCGCGGCGATCAGCGACACGTCTTCGAGCGCGGTGCCCGGCCGGGCGACCAGGACGAAGTCGACCGGGACGAGGTACTCCCCCACGATCCGCAGCCCCGGCATGGTCGCGAGCGCGTCCTGCGCCGTGGAGACACCGCCGTCCACGGAATTCTCGATCGCGATCATCGCCGCGTCCGAGCGACCCTCCACCACATCCGCGAGCGCCTCGCCCACGTTGCGCACCGAGCGCCAGTGCTGGTTGCGCGCTTCGGGCACCTGGGCCAGCGCGGCCTCCGTGAACGTCCCCGCAGGACCCAGGTAGCTGTAGGTGCGGCGGGCCGGGGCGTCGGGGTCGGTGGTCACCCGCATAGCCTAGCCACGACCGGCCCGGCGGCCTCGCGACCGCTGCGCCGACCCGGCGGCGCACAACTCCTGCACTACGCGCGGGCCTGCCCCGACCGCCGTGCAGAACCGGCACCCGCGCACGGCATCGTGCAGGAGTTCTGCGTCGCCCCGAGCCGCGGCGGGCGGAATCTGGGGATTCCGGGTGCCGGCGAGGGCCGTACCCGGCAGACTGGAAGACATGAGTACGCGCGCAGGACTTCCGGCCGAAGCATCCGACCTCATCGACATCGACGAACTGATCGCCGCCTACTACGACAGAAAGCCGGATGCCGCGATCCCCGAGCAGCGCGTCGCGTTCGGGACGAGCGGCCACCGCGGTTCCTCGCTGAGCACGAGCTTCAACGAGGATCACATCCTCGCCACCACCCAGGCGATCGTGGACTACCGCAACGGACAGGGCATCGCCGGGCCGCTGTTCCTCGGCCGCGACACGCACGGGCTGTCGCTGCCGGCCGAGCGCAGCGCGATCGAAGTGCTCGTGGCCAACGGTGTGGATGTGCGGGTCGACTCGCGCGACTCGTGGGTTCCGACCCCGGCTATCAGCCACGCGATTCTCGCCTACAACCGCGGGCGCGCGCTGGATGACCCGGGCCGTTCGGACGGCATCGTGGTGACCCCTTCGCACAACCCGCCGCGCGACGGCGGCTTCAAGTACAACCCGCCGAACGGCGGGCCGGCCGACACCGATGCCACCGGGTGGATCGCCGACCGCGCGAACGAGCTCATCGCGGCGGGCCTGGACGGTGTCCGCCGCACGCCCTTCAAGGACCTGGACGCCGACGCGCTGGGCGAGTACGACTTCCGCGATCACTATGTCCGCGATCTGGAGAACATCATCGACGTCGCGGCTATCCGGCGCGCCGGGGTGCGGATCGGCGCCGACCCGCTCGGCGGTGCGTCCGTCGACTACTGGGCGCTGATCGGCGAGCACTACGGACTCGACCTGACCGTCGTGAACCCCGATGTCGACCCGACGTGGCGGTTCATGACGCTGGACTGGGACGAGAAGATCCGGATGGATCCGTCCTCGCCGTCGGCGATGGCCTCGCTCGTGGCGAAGCGGAACGATTATGACATCCTGACCGGCAACGACGCGGACTCCGACCGCCACGGCATCGTCACCCCCGACGCCGGGCTGATGAATCCCAACCACTACCTCGCCGTCGCGATCGACTACCTGTACTCGCACCGACCGAACTGGCCGACGGATGCCGCCGTCGGCAAGACCCTGGTCTCCTCGATGATCATCGACCGGGTCGCCGACTCGCTCGGCCGGAAGCTGCTGGAGGTCCCGGTCGGCTTCAAGTGGTTCGTGCCCGGCCTGCTCGACGGGTCCGTGGCGTTCGGCGGCGAGGAGTCGGCGGGGGCGTCGTTCCTGCGCACCGACGGCACGGTGTGGACGACCGACAAGGACGGCATCCTGCTGTGCCTGCTGGCCGCCGAGATCCTCGCCGTCACCGGCAAGACCCCCTCGCAGCGCTACGCGGAGCTGGAAGCGCAGTTCGGCTCGTCGGCATACCAGCGCGTGGACGCCCCGGCGACACCGGCGCAGAAGGCGCAGCTGGCCAAGCTCTCCCCTGACACGATCACCGCGACCGAGCTGGCCGGAGAGCCGATCACCGCCAAGCTCTCGCACGCTCCCGGCAACGGTGCGCCGATCGGCGGGCTGAAGGTCGTGACCGAGCACGCGTGGTTCGCTGCGCGGCCCTCCGGGACCGAGGACGTCTACAAGCTGTACGCCGAGTCCCTGCGCGGTGAGACGCACCTGCGCGAGGTGCAGGAGGAGGCTCGCGCGGTCGTCGCGGCCGCTCTGGCCTGAGCATCGGACCGGCGCGGGGCTACCCGAGCGGCAGCAGCGCGGTCCAGGCGCGACGCCGCTCGGCACGCGGGTCGGCCTGGACGCGGTCCTGGTCTGCGATGATCAGGGTGAGCCGCTCCGGAGCGGCGTACGAGGGCCAGCTCTCGGGCGGCGCTCCGACGGCGGCGAAGCGCAGCCAGGCGTCCCGCATCCTGGCCCCGGCAGTGTCGAACACCTTCCGTCCGCCGAGCGAGGTCATCGTCCGCGCCAGCCGCGCATCGCCCTGCTCGAACAGGGCCAGCAGCTCCAGCCCGTGCGTGGCGTCCAAGCCCGCCCACCGCATGAGGCGGGGCGCGACGTCGAAGCGGTAGAAGTACACCGGCGCATAGCGGGAATGCCGTTCCGCGACCGCCACGCACGGATACCAGAACGCGTAGTCCCCGCCGAAGTCCGCAGCGGCCGCCGCCGCACCGGGAAGACCGGGGTACGCCCGCGCGATCAGGTCGCGTCCGACGGCCGTTCCTCGTCCGAGCACGGCCGCGATGCGTGGAGCCGACTTCGGGAGGATATCGATGCGCCCGCGGAAGATCGTCCCCTCCCGGTCGTTGGTGCCGATGATCAGCGGCACGCGGTGCGCGGTGCCGGTGCGGAAGGACACGATCGGATGCCGCGGCACCAGTCGCCCGTCGATCACCGGCGCCAGGCAGAACGTCCCCGGCGTCTGCGCGGGCGTGCGGATCTGAAGGACCAGAGCCGCGTTCGCCAAGGCGGACGGGGTCGCGTCGGTCAGGAGGGCCACCGTCGCTTCGACCGTGAGCGGATCGTCGGGCGCCGCGTCTCGGCCGACAGCGGACGACCCGCCCGGGGCGATCGGCGACGATTGTCCGCGCAGGATCTCGACGAACTGTTCGGCCCATCCGGCCGCCGTCGCGCGGGAGTACACCGCATCGGGCGGCGCGCTCTGCGCGATCGCCCGCGCGAACAGCCCGCGGGCCGAGGGTGTGCCCATCAGGGTGGTGACCGCGTTGCCGCCGGCGGACTCCCCGAAGACGGTGACCCGTCCGGGATCGCCGCCGAACCGGTGGATGTTCCGGTGCACCCAGCGCAGCGCCGCGATCTGGTCACGCAGTCCGAGATTGGACTCCATCGGACGGCGCCGCGTCGAGTACCGTGAGAAATCCAGATAGCCGAGCGCCCCCAGCCGGTAGTTGAAGCTGACGTAGACGACCCTGCCCGTGTCGACGAAGTTGCGCCCCTGGCCGGTGAAGTCCTGTGATGAGCCGGCGGTGTACCCGCCCCCGTGGATGAACACCATCACCGGCAACGGCGCTCCGCCGGCGGGCACCGATGACGGAGCGACGACGTTGACCGTCAGGCAGTCCTCGGCCGATGGGACGCCGGGCGGCGTGCCGGTGAACTGGCCCTTGTGCACCTGCGGCGCGACCGGACCGAACGCGGCCGCATCCCGGCATCCGCTCCACGGCGCGACTCTGCGCGGGGAACGGAACCGGAGCGGACCGACCGGGGCTGCGCTGTACGGGATCCCACGCCACGCGGTCGTGTCGCCCTCGCGGATGCCGCGGATCACACCTCCGGTCACCCGCACCTCGAGCGGACGCTGCCTGTTCACAGTTCGTGTCTACGCCGTCTGTGCGCGAAGCACCACGCGCCCGTGGTGACGGAAGCACCACGCGCCCGTGGTGACGGCCGCCCTCAGCCGAGGTCGCGCGCGAGGTGCCGGCCGGCCTCCCGCAGCCACCGGGCGGGATCGGCCATCGCCGACGCAGGCGTTCCGGCGAGCGCGGTCAGGGAGATGACCGCGGCGAAGGCCGAGGTGTCGGCACCGGACTGGATCCGTCCTGCCGCCAGCGCGACGCGCGCACCGGAGGCGGCTGCCGCGACGTGGGCGGGCACCTTTCCGGACGCGGACTGCCCATCGAAGGCTCCCTCACCGGTGACGATGACGGATGCCGCACGCATCGCCCCGGGCAGGCCGATGAGCTCGGCCACGGTCGCCGCGCCCGACGCCAGAGACCCGCCCCACGCCAGCAACCCGAAGCCTGCGCCTCCGGCCGCCCCCGCTCCCGGTGTGCCGGGGTCCGCGGGGAGCAGGCGGGCCAGCTGGGCGAGCCCGCCGTCCAGCTGTGCGATCTGCTCCGGGTCGGCGCCCTTCTGCGGACCGAACACGGCGGCGGCACCGCGGGCGCCGAGCAGCGGGTTGACCACGTCGACCAGCCCGATCACGCCCGCGGGCGGCACCGCGGCCAGTCCGGACAGGTCGGCGGCCGCGATTGCCCCGAGTCCCTGCCCGCCGGCGGGGACGTCCGCGCCGCGCGCATCGAGGAAGCGGGCCCCCAGAGCCCGCAGCATCCCGGTGCCGCCGTCGGTCGATGCCGACGAGCCCAGCCCCACGACCACCCGCGAGACGCCCGCCGCGAGCGCCGCGGCGATCGCCTGCCCGAGACCGGCGGTGTGCGCGCCCATCGGACGGAGGTTCTCGAGCAGCTCGATACCCGAGGTCGCACCGAGTTCCACCACGGCGGTGCCGGCCGGGGCGCGGGCGGTCGGCGGCAGCCGCAGCCACGCCGCATCCACCTCGAGATCCGCGGGTCCCCGGACGCGCACCGGCACGCGCCGGGCACCCGGGACGGCTGCCGCGAACGCGTCCAGGGTGCCCTCGCCGCCGTCGGCCATCGGGCGGAGCACGGCCTCATCCTGACGGCGGACGGAGTGCCAGCCCTCCGCCAGTGCGGCTGCGGCATCCGCTGCGCCGATCGTCCCCTTGAACGAGTCGGGGGCGAAGACGACGATCACGGGTTCACGCTAGCGGGCGGGGAGGGTCGGCGGACTAGCGTGTGAGCGTGGACACGGGAGCGTTGCGGGTCGAGACCCTCGGTGCCGGCGTCGTCAAGCGCACGACGCGCCTGGCCGACGGCCGCGAGCTGTTCTACTTCGATGATCCGGGCACCGCTCTGGGCGCCGAGCGCGGCGTGGATGCCCGCACCCTGGCGCCCCGGCCTGCCACGGCCACGATGCGCCGCGACGTGCTGACCGGCGATTGGATCTCCCTCGCCGCGGCGCGGCAGGACCGCGCCGTGCTGCCGCCGCCGGAGCTGGACCCGCTCGCACCGCAGACGCCGACGAATCCGTCCGAGGTCCCGTCGCGGTACGACGTCGCGGTGTTCGAGAACCGCTCCCCCGCGTTCGGCCCCGCGCTGGCCGAAGCGACCGCCGGCGCACCGGCCGCGACAGATCCGCCGCGCGGGCTCGACGATCTCGACGCACCCGGGCTCGCTCGCGCGCGGACGGCCGTCGGACGCTGCGAGGTGGTGTGCTTCAGCCCAGCGCACGAGGGATCCTTCGGATCGCTCACCCCGACCCGCGCGCGCACGGTGATCGAGGCATGGGCGGACCGCACCGCAGTGCTGTCCCGGCTGCCCGGTGTCGCGCAGGTGTTCCCGTTCGAGAACCGCGGCGAGGAGATCGGCGTGACCCTGCGGCACCCGCACGGACAGATCTACGCGTATCCGTACGTCCCGCCGCGCACGCGCCGCCTGCTCGAGGCGATCCAGCGGGAAGGCGCGGACCTCTTCGCGCGCATCCTCGCGTCCGAACAGGCCTCCGAGCGGGTGATCCTGCGCGGGGAGCACTGGACGGCGTTCGTGCCGTTCGCGGCCCGCTGGCCGTTGGAGGTGCACCTGCTGCCGCACCGTGCACTGCCGGACCTCGCCGCGACCAGTGACGCTGAGCGCGACGAGCTCGCGCCCCTCTACCTGCGCCTGCTTCGAGGCGTCGATGTCATGTACGGCACTCCGACTCCGTACATCGCGGCGTGGCACCAGGCTCCGGTGCACGCCGGCAGGGACGCCGTGCGGCTCAGGCTGGAGCTGACATCGCCGCGGCGCGCGGCCGACAAGCTCAAGTTCCTCGCCGGGTCCGAAGCCGCGATGGGCGCATGGATCGGCGACGTCCTGCCCGAGGAAGCGGCCGCCGCGCTGCGTGCGGCGGTCGCGGAGGTTTCCGGATGAGCGCCTCGGCCGCCGCGCGCACGCTGTTCACCGAAGCCTTCGGATCCCGGCCCGCCGGCATCTGGTCAGCGCCAGGACGGGTGAACCTCATCGGCGAGCACACGGACTACAACGACGGCTTCGTGCTGCCGTTCGCCCTTCCGCAGCGCACTCATGCGGCGGCAGGCGCACGGGGCGACGGGCGGATCCGGGTCATCTCGACCTTCGATGGGGCGCCGGTGGAGGTCGCGCTCGACGAGCTCGACGACCTCTTCCCCGCACACGGGACGGCCGACCGGCCGACCGTGCCGGCCTGGTCGGCCTATCCGCTGGGCGTCGCCTGGGCTCTGCTGCACGCGGCCGGACCGGACGCGGCATCCGGCCTGGACCTGGCGATCGCCTCGGACGTCCCGATCGGCGCAGGCCTGTCCTCGTCCGCGGCGATCGAGTGCGCCGTGGCGATCGCCCTGAACGACACCTGGGATCTCGGGCTGGACAGGGTGGCCCTCGCCGCCGCCGCGCGCACCGCCGAGAACGACGCGGTCGGTGCGCCCACGGGCATCATGGACCAGATGGCATCGCTGCTGGGGCAGCCGGGCGCAGCCGTGCTCCTGGACTGCCGCTCGCTGGAGGGCACCGTCGTCGATCTGCGCCTGGCCGAGGCGGGACTCGCCCTGGTCGTCCTCGACACCGGCGTGACGCACGCGCACGCGACCGGAGGCTACCGCGAGCGCCGCGCCGCGTGCGAGCGGGGCGCGCAGGTTCTGCGGGTGCGCGCTCTGCGAGACCTCACCGTCGCCGATCTGCCGCGCGCCGCCCGGCAGTTGGATGCCGAGACGTACCGCCGAGTCCGCCACGTCGTGACCGAGAACCAGCGCGTGCTGGACACGGTGCGGTCGCTGCGCACAGGGGGTGCCGGATCCATCGGCGAGCTTCTCCTGGAATCGCACGCATCCATGCGCGACGATTTCGAGATCTCGGTGCCCGAAGTGGACACCGCGGTCGAGGCGGCCATGACGGCGGGCGCGGTCGGGGCCCGGATGACCGGCGGCGGCTTCGGCGGCGCCGTGATCGCGCTGGTCCCATCGGGCAGGGTCGACGATGTGCAGGATGCCGCTGCCACCGCCTTCGCGGCATCCGGGTTCGCTCCTCCCACCACCCTGCGGGCCGAGCCCTCCGCCGGCGCGGGCCGGGACGCCTGAGCAGCGCGTCGGATCAGCGTGCCGCCGCGCTCCGCCGGACGCGATATCGGGCGGCCGGTCCGGCCGCAAGCCCCTGGCCAGACGGCGCGGACGCCCATACGTTCGGGGGGATGCCGGAGCATACGCCGCCTCGGCCGGAGAGGACGAGCGCGTGGGATTCATCACCGTAGGCATCGAGAACACCGCCGATATCAGGCTCTTCTACACCGACCAGGGCCAGGGTCCGGTGGTCGTCCTCATCCACGGGTTCCCGTTGGACTCGGAGTCCTGGGGAAAGCAGCAGGCCGCCCTGGTGGCGGCCGGGCACCGCGTGATCGCGTACGACCGACGCGGCTTCGGCGCCTCGAGCAAGACCGGCGGCGGCTCTGACTACGACACCTTCGCCGCCGACCTGGACGCGCTGATGAGAACCCTCGACATCGAAGATGTGACGCTGGTCGGCTTCTCGATGGGCACCGGCGAGGTCGCCCGGTATCTCGCGAACTACGGCAGCGACCGCGTGGCCAAAGCGGTGTTCCTCGGCTCGCTCGAGCCGTACCTGCTGCAGACGGACGACAACCCCGAGGGCGCCGGGCCGCGGGAGTTCTTCGAGGGCTTCGCGACGTCGATCCGCGACGATCGATACGCGTTCATGACCGGCTTCTTCGCCGACTTCTACAACCTGGACGAGAACCTGGGTTCGCGGATATCGCCGGAGGCGCTGGAGGCCAGCGTCCAGACCGCCAACCGCGCGGGTAACGCCGCTCTGGCGGCGGCGCCACTGACCTGGCCCACCGATTTCCGCGCCGACATCGCGAAGCTCGCCCTGCCCAGCCTGATCGTGCACGGCACGGCCGACCGGATCCTCCCCATTGATGCCACGGCGCGCCGGTTCCGCACGCTGCTGCCGGGCGCGACCTACGTCGAGATCGAGGGGGCGCCGCACGGGATGCTGTGGACCCACGCCGACGAGGTCAACGAGGCTCTGCTCGCCTTCCTCAGCAGCTAGAGGCCGACGGCGCCGCGGGCTCAGTCGTGCTCGGGGCGCAGGAGCCGCAGGCCGGCGATCACGAGCGGGATCAGCAGCACGATCGCGGCGACGATGATCGCGGTGATGCCGATGGCGCCGTTGCGCGGATCCCCCCCCAGCCGGCCGACGGCCAGCCAGCACAGGCCCCACGCCAGTGCCAGGCCGGGGGCGATGCGCCATCCGCTCGCCCATGCGATCCCCAGGCCGATGACGGCGACGACGACCAGCACCGCGACCCCCCACGCCGCCGCGGCATCCGCCCACGCCTCAGGCACGACGCCGGTCAACCACGCCGCGATGTTGGCCACGGACGCGAGCGTGACCCACCCCAGATGAAGGCCGGTCACCCCGTCGATCAGGAGCGCATCCCAGAAGCCGGCGCGCGGCGTGCGGGTGACCACCGAGAAGTGGAACGTGATGCCCAGAGCGATCAGCAGCAGCAGGATCACCACGACCGTCCATTCGATCGTGAGGAACTGCGCGGCCACCAGCCACAGACCGTTGAGCACGATCGTCAGGGCGATCCACCACCCCACTGCGCGGTGCCGCTCGGACGCGCGCTGGCTGGGCAGCGCCTGCCAGATCGCGTACCCGATCAGGCCCGCGTAGATGACGGTCCAGATGCTGAAAGCGGGCCCGGCCGGGGCGAGGAAGGACCCCTGCTCCGAGAGCCGGCCGCCCTGCGACTCGTCGACCTCGGTGCCGCCCAGACCGCCGACGCCGACGAGGACCGCGACGAGGGTGAATCCCAGCGCACACAGCACCGCGATCTGGCGCGTCAGATCCAGGCCGGTGGCCGCCGCACCCCGGGACCGGGGCGTGCCGGAGGGGCGTGCCGCGCCGGGGGAATTGGTCGCTCCAGGAGTGTTCACCCTGCCACGGTACGTTCACCACGCCACCCCGCGTAGGGGTTGACACACGCGCGCGGCCGGGATGGCATCATGGCGCCATGACCCGCGACTGGACGCCCCTTGCTCTGACCTACCTGGTGCTGGCGGTGGCCGGACTGGTCGGCACCTGGTGGTTCAACGCGCTGGCCATCATCCAGATGGCCGATTTCATCGGCGACCTGGTCAGCAGCGGTCCGGCGGTGTCCTCCATCACGGTCGACCTGCTCATCGCGGCGGTCGCGGGCAGTGTCTTCGTGCTGGTGGAGGCGCGGCGCCTGGGCATGCGCTTCGGCTGGCTGTACGTCCTCGGCTCGGCCGTCACGGCGTTCGCGTTCACGTTCCCGCTGTTCCTGGCCATGCGGCAGCGTCGGCTGGTCCGCGCCGCTCGCGCGACCACGTGACGGCGACGCGCCCGCGGGTCGATCGGACGCGCGACACTGGGACTCAGACGCGGCCCTGGAATGCGCCGCCGCCCCCGCCCTGCACCTCCCGACCGAAGGAACGACCCGTGCCGCAGCATCCCGACCCGATCGTGACCATCGCACCCGGCCGGGTACGCGGCCTCTGGCGGGGCGAGTCGGCGGCCTTCCTCGGCATCCCGTTCGCCCAGGCGCCGGTCGGAGACCTCCGCTTCGCCGCGCCTGTCCCACCCGAGCCGTGGGACGGTGTCCGCGACGCGATCGAGTACGGCGCGACGGCACATCGCGAAAAGCCCGGGGAGGTGACGCTGATCCCCGAGCCGTCGGTGCCCGGCGAGGCCACCCTGAACGTCAACGTGTTCACACCGTCGCCGGACGGTGCGGCAGCGTTGCCCGTTCTGGTCTACATCCACGGCGGCGGGTACACCGAGGGCTCTCCCGCCAGTCCCTGGTACGACGGTGCCGCCTTCAACCGCGACGGAGTCGTGACCGTGACGGTGTCCTATCGACTGGGTTTCGACGGGTTCGGCCACATCGCCGGCGCGCCCGGCAACCGGGGGGTCCGGGACTGGCTCGCCGCGCTGGCGTGGGTGCGCGAGAACATTTCCGCGTTCGGCGGCGATCCGGGCCGGGTGACCATCGCAGGGCAGTCCGCCGGTGGCGGCGCGGTCCTCACCCTGCTCGGCATGCCGGCCGCCCAGGGTCTGTTCTCGGCCGCCTGGGCGATGTCTCCTGCCCTGGCGGACGTGCCGCCGGAGCGCGCCCGGACGCTCTCGGCGAAGCTGGCGAACCTCGCGGGGGTGGCGCCCACGCGCGACGGGTTCGCCGGCGTCCCGGAGGCGACGCTCGTGCGGTTGCAGGGGGCCGCGGCATCCACCGATTCGAAGGACCGGCTCGCCGGGGTCCGCGCCATCCTGTCCGAGGGCCTCCCGTGGGGTCCGATGGTCGACGGTGACCTGATCACGATGCCGACGGTCGATGCGCTTCGCGCGGGCGTCGGGTCCGGCATCCCCCTGGTCGTCGGTTCCACCGATGACGAGTTCACCATGCTGACCGACCGCCTCAAGAACAAGCTGCGGCTCGTACCCGCGGCGTTCGGACTCGGGCTGCTGGGCGTGGCTCCCCACGCGCGCGCGGAGTATCTGCGGGCCAACGCGGCCCAGCACCGCAAGGGGACGGCGGCCGTGCTGGGCCGCTACGCGACCGACGCCGTCTTCCGGGCCGGAGTGGTGCGCGTCGCGGAGGCACGCGCCGATGCGCCGACCTGGGTGTACCGGTTCGAATGGCCGTCACCGGTGATCGGGTGGGCCTGCCATTGCCTGGACGTGCCGTTCTGGTTCGACTGCCTCGATGCGGGCGTCGAAGCGCTGGCCGGGGACCGCCCGCCCCGCGCGCTCGCGGCCGCCGTGCACGGCTCTGCGGTGTCGTTCGTCCGGGACCACGATCCGGGGTGGCCGGCGTGGAGGACGATGCCCGGCGCAACGCGGATCTTCGGCGGCGACCCCTCCCGCCCGGACGTCTCCGCCGACGGATATGCGAGCGTGCGCGCGCTGGTCTGAGCCGGCCGGACTTCCTCGTGCGTCAAAAAGCGGGGACATTCCGGCGGTGGCGCCCGCACGTGCTGCCGGCGGGCACGGTTCATCCCCGCGGATTCACCGGGCGGCCGCCGGGAACCGGCCGCCCGGTGCCTGCGGCCGGGAAGCCGGCCGCCGGGTGCCGCGGGCGGCCAGCAGGCCGGCCAGAGCCGCTCGGACCCGGTCTGCGTGCCACATGATGTCCTCGGCGATGGGGCGGTAGGTCGCGAAGCCGAGCGCGGCGGCGGCCTGGTCCCGGCGACGGTCGGTACGCTGGTCCGCCCAGCTGGAATGGAACTGCGCGCTGTCGCATTCGACGATCAGCCAGCCGGCGACGACGAAATCGACCCGACCGACGCCCGCGATGGACACCTGCACCTCGAAGCGCACACCGAGGGAACGCAGAATCAGCCGGAGCAGCGTCTCGGGACCGGACTCCGCGCGCGGGTCGATCAGCCGGCGCAGCACCCGGTGCCGCCGGGGAAGCGCACCGAAGAGCTCATCGAGATCGTCGAGCCGGACAACGCCCGCGTGCAGTGCCGAGTCGAGCGTCGCCAGCGCCGCTCGGGGAGGCTGGCACCGCACGGCGGAGACGACGGCGTCGAACAGCTCCACCGACGTCGAGCACGGGTGCGGTGTGCGATGCAGGCGGCCCCAGTGGCGCCGAACCGACCGTGTCGGCATGGGCGCGTGGCTGCGGGCCGCGTGGAGGTGCACGTGCAGCGCGGACGGGTCGAGAACGAAGACGCCGTGGCGGAGCAGTTCCGAGACGCAGGTCAGGCGCCCTCCGAGCGCACAGGCGTCCACGAGATCGGCGGCGGTTCCCGCAGCGAGGTACGCGCCCGCGCGCGGGCGCACGACCCGCCCCTCGGCGACGGCCTCGCGCAGGTCACGATCGGTCCATCCTCGGGCCACGAGGTCGCGCCGTCGATGAAAGTGCGTGGCTCGCCCGCGCAGTTCGGCGTCGGTGTGCTGCAACATGCCGGTCAGCGTGGCGCGGAGGCAGGTGCTGCGGCGCCGCAGCCGCCGATTCTGCGGGTTATGTCCGCAGTGCGCGCCCTGGGGAGGAGGCGATTCGTCCACCGGCTCGACCCCGGGTCCGCAGCGTGGTCAAAACACCGGGCGATTCCGACCGCGGACCGTCATCACCGGGTGCCCGACGCGACTTCTCCCGCGGCTTTGACGCCCGGCCGCGGGCGACGCACCGGGACCGGGTTATACCGACGCGCCGGCCGGCATCACCCCGGTCAGGCGATGACCTGGGCCCCGGGGATGCGCTTGAGCATGACCTCGACCGCCTCGAGGTTGGCATCCACCAGCACGGCGTCGCGCCCCAGCGCCGCGGCGACAGCTCCGGTCGTGCCGCTGCCGGCGAAGAAGTCCAGAACGCGGTCGCCGGGCCGGCTGGATGCCTGAACGATGCGTCGCAGGATCCCCTCCGGCTTCTGCGTCGGATAGCCGGTCTTCTCCCGGCCGGTGGTCGGCACGATCGTGTGCCACCAGACGTCGGTGGGCAGCTTGCCGCGGGCGGCCTTCTCGGCGGTGACCAGTCCGGGCGCCATGTACGGCTCGCGGTCCACGGCATCCGAGTTGAACCAGTACCGGTCGGGATCCTTGACGTACACCAGGATGGTGTCGTGCTTGGTCGGCCAGCGGCGCCGGGTCTTGGCCCCGTAGTCGTACGCCCAGATCAGCTCGTTCAGAAAGCGGTCGCGGCCGAAGAGGGCGTCCATGAGCACCTTGGCGTAATGCGCTTCGCGATAGTCCAGGTGCACGTAGAGCGTGCCGTCCGCGGCCAGCAGACGCCACGCCTCGGCCAGCCGCGGCTCGAGGAAACCCCAGTAATCGTCGAACCGGTCGTCGTACTCGCGCAGGTCGCCGCGCAGCCGCTCGTACTCCCGGCCGTGGAACCCGCGCCGCACGACGGCTCCGTCTGCCACCGGCACGCCGGTCGTTTCCGGCACCGTGCCGAGCGGCGTGGCGCCGGCCACCGGCTCGGGCGACCCGGGTCGGACCGAGCGCGCGGTCTCCAGCGCCCGGCCCTGCACGCGCCCGGTGTTGAACGGCGGATCCAGGTAGATCAGGGTGAAGGACTCGTCCGGATATGCCGCGACCACGGCGAGGTTGTCGCCGTGGTGGATCGTCACCGCACCCCGCGGCGGAGCGACGCCCGCCGTGTCGACGATCTCGGCGCCCGTCACGGCACCCGGTACAGCCACGGGTCCGTCGCGAACTTCGACTCGACCAGGGCTTCGGCCTCGGCGTACTCCTCGTCGCTGATGCGGCCGGGCACGGCCCCGTACAGTTTCGCGAACGTCTCGATGAAGCGCTCGATGATCGCTTCGCGTGGCAGTCCGGTCTGACGACGCAGCGGGTCGACCCGCTTGGCCGCCGAGGTGGTGCCCTTGTCGCTGAGCTTCTCGCGGCCGATGCGCAGCACCTCGGTCATCACCTGACCGTCCATGTCGTAGCTGAGCGTGGCGTGGTGCAGCACCCCGCCGTTCGCGAGGCGCTTCTGCGCCGCCCCGCCGATCTTCCCCTGCGGGCTCGCGATGTCGTTGAGCGGCTGGTAGGTGGCTTCGATGCCGAGGGAGCGCAGCGCCTGCAGCACCCAGTCGTCCAGGAAGGCATACGAATCGGCGAACGTCATGCCGGCGACCAGGGATGCCGGGACGTACAGCGAGTAGGTCACGATCGAGTTCGCGGCCATGAGCATCGCGCCGCCGCCGGAGATGCGCCGGACGACGTCGAAACCATGCCGGGCTGCACCCTCCGGATCGACCTCGTTGCGATACGACTGGAACGACCCGATCACGACCGCGGACTCGTCCCACTCCCACAGCCGGAGCGTGGGGCGACGCCGGCCGTCGCCGACCCTGGTGGTGAGCACCTCGTCCAGCGCGAGGTTCATCCGTGGCGAGACGGGCTTTTCGTGCACGATCTCCCAGTCGAAGTCGCGCCAGCCCGGCGCGGTCACCAGCGCGCGGCGGACGGCGGTGCCGACCGCCTCGGGCGTGAACCCCAGCAGCTGGGCGCCGTCGGGCAGTGCCTCGCGCACGGCCGCGGCGATGGCCGCGGCATCCGTCTCGATGGGGAGGCCGTTGACGGCGTCGTCGATGTCGTCCAGCGCGCTGTCCGGCTCGAGGAAGAAGTCGCCGGCGAGGCGGAACCCGAAGATCCTGCCGTCGCGTTCTTCGAGGTCGACGACGACCAGCTTGCCTCCGGGCACCTTGTATTCGCCGTGCATGGACTCAGCTTAAGTGCCGCTCCGCGGCGAGAGCGCCCTCAGGCGCTGACGAGCATGTGCAGCGCCGCCGGCGAGAGCGCGTGCTCGATGGCGAGCATGGCCGCACCTCGGACACCGGCGTTCTCCGCGGCCGATGACTGCACGATCGCCAGATGCTCGGTCGCCAGCGGCGTAGAGCGGGTGTAGACGACCTCGCGCACCCCGGCGATCAGGTGCTCGCCGACCCGGGCCATGGAGCCGCCGATCGCGATGATGGACGGGTTCATCAGGCTCACGCAGGCGGTGAGCACCTCGCCGATGTCGCGGCCGGCTTGCCGCACGGCCTGGATCGCGTCGACGTTGCCGTGCTTGACCAGTTCGACCACGTCATCGCCATTGGCGGCCGCGATGCCCTGCGCGCGCAGTTCGCGCGCAATCGCCGGTCCCGAGGCGAGCGCCTCCAGGCATCCGCGGTTCCCGCAGCTGCACGGCACGTCGGAGCCGCGTGCCACCCGCACATGACCGATATCGCCGGCCACGCCCTGCGCGCCGCGCAGCAGCTGCCCGCCCGAGATGACCCCCGCGCCGATGCCGGTGGCGATCTTCACGAACATCAGGTGCTCGACCGACGGCCACGCGGTGGCCTGCTCGCCGAGCGCCATGATGTTGACGTCATTGTCGACGAGCACCGGCGCTTCGAGATGCTGACGCACCCACCCCGGGATGTCGAACCGGTCCCACCCGGGCATGATCGGCGGGTTGACCGGGCGGCCGGTGGAGAATTCCACCGGCCCCGGAACGCCGATGCCGATCGCCGCGATGTCGTCGACGCTCCGCCCCGTCTCAGCCAGCAGGGTCAGCGCGGTCTCGAGGGTCCAGGTCAGCACCGGCACCGGGCCCAGCGTGATGTCCAGCGGTTCGATGCGCTCCGCGAGGATGGTCGCGCCCAGGTCGCTGATCGCGACGGTGGCGTGCGTCGCACCGATGTCCGCCGCGACGACCACACGCGCGCCCGGGTTGAGGGCGAACTGCGACGGTGGGCGGCCACCCGTGGAGGCTGCCTCGGCGACCGGTGTGACCAGGCCCATCCGCATCAGCTCGTCCACCCGCACGGCGATCGTGGAACGGGCCAGGCCGGTGGATTTCGCGAGCTGAGCACGCGTGCGCGGAACACCGTCGCGAAGGAGCTGGAACAGCTCCGTCACGCCCATTCCGGCGGAAGATTCGACACCCATTGCACGATCCACTCACTCATACGACCCGGTCGGCCGAAGTCCGGGAAGTTCTGCCGTTCCCGTCGCTGGCCACGCTACACAACGGCAGAAGGCGACCGTGTCCGTTACGATTGGCGGCCGCCGGGCTTGGCGAACCGCTGCTGCAGCAGCACCGCGATCACGATGATGATGCCCTTGGCGACCGCCTGCACCGATGATGTCAGGTTGTTCTGGACGAACACGTTCGTCAGGGTGGCGAAGATCAGCACGCCGAAGACGGTGCCGGTGATCGTCCCGCGTCCGCCGACCAGCAGCGTGCCGCCGACGACGACCGCCGCGATCACGTCCAGCTCCAGCAGCGTGCCATGCGTGGAGCTGCCGGCAGTCGTGCGCCCGAGGATCATGACGGCGCCGATCCCCGCGCACAGGCCGGCGATCGCGTACAGCCACATCGTGTGGCGCTTCACGTTGATGCCCGCGAGCCGCGCGGCCTCGCGGTTGCCGCCGATGGCGACGGTGCGGCGACCGAACGTCGTGCGGTTGAGGATCACCCAGCCCAGCGCGGCGACGATCGCGAAGATCCAGATCAGGACGTCCACGCCGATGAGGTCGGCGTTCATGAAGCTGATGAAGCCGCGATCCTCGACGATCAGCGTGCGGCGTTCGGCGAGGATCTCGGCGAGCCCGCGCGCGGCGACCAGCATCGCGAGGGTCGCCATGAAGGCGACGACGTTGCCGTACGCGATCACGACCCCGTTGATCAGGCCCGCACCGAGCCCGACCCCGAGGGCGATCAGGATCATCACGATCCAGTGGGTCTGATCGGCGAGGTCCTGGATCGCCGCGAGGGTCGCCACGATCGAGGCGAGGCCGAGCACCGAGCCGACGGACAGATCGATACCGCCGGCGATGATGACCAGGGTCATGCCGATGCTGACGACGCCGATGATCGAGGCCTGACGGAGGATCACGAGAGCGTTGCTGAGCGTGGTGAAGCTCTCCCCGGCGGTGACGGCGCCGACGACCACGAGCACCAGCAGGGCCAGGACGAGTCCGAGGTTGCGGCCGACGGATCCGGACATGATCTTCTGCAGACCGCTCTTCTCGCCGTCGCGGCCCGAGGGGGCCTCGAGCGGAGAGCGGGCGCCCGTGGAGGAAGGCGGACCGACCAGGTCCCCGGTGGTTACTGGCTCGCTCACGCGGCGGTTCCTTTCATGACGAGATCGAGCACACCGTGCTCGTCGATCTGGGAGGCGGGGAGGGTTTCCAGGACGCGACCGTCCGAGACGACGAGGACCTTGTCGGCCAGGCCGAGCACCTCTTCGATCTCGCTCGAGACGATGACCACCGCGTTCCCGGCCGCCGACAGCCGCCGGATCAGCGCGTAGATCTCGGCGCGCGCGCCGACATCCACGCCGCGGGTGGGCTCATCCAGCAGCAGCACGCGAGTGCCGTGGACCAGCCACCGCGCCAGCAGGATCTTCTGCTGGTTGCCTCCGGAGAGGGTTCTGGTCGCCCGGTCCGGGTTCGCCGGTCGCAGCTCGAGCGCATCGATCTGTTCCGCGGTCGCTTTGCGTTCGGCCCGCTCGTCCAGGAAGCCCCCTTTGGCGAACCGGGAGACGGAGGACAGGGTCACGTTGACGAAGATCGGCTCGTCCAGGACGAGTCCCTGGCTCTTGCGCTCTTCGGGCGACAGGCCGACGCCGGCCTCGACGGCGGCCACCACCGATCCTCGAGGCACGGTCTTTCCGGCGACCCGCACCGTGCCGGCCGTCGCCTTGCGCGCGCCGTAGACCGTCTCGATGATCTCTGATCTGCCGGAGCCGACCAGGCCGGCGAACCCCACGATCTCGCCGGCCCGGACGGTGAAGCTGACATCCGAGAAGACACCGGCCAGTCCCAGCCCCTCGACCTCCAGAACCAGCGGCGAATCCTCCGGTACCGGGACGCCCGGCGGGAAGACGTTCTCGACAGCCCGGCCGGTCATGAGCCGGATCAGCTCCTGAGTCGGCGTGTCGGCCGCCGGTAGGCCGGAGGCCATCGACGCGCCGTCCTTCAGGACGGTGATCCGGTCGCCGATCTGCCGGATCTCCTCCAGCCGGTGTGTGATGTACACCACGGCGATCCCTTCGGAGGTGAGCTCCCTGACCACGGAGAAGAGGTTCTTCACCTCCTGGGTGTCGAGCACCGCGGAGGGCTCGTCCATGATCATGAGCTTGATGTCGTGCGACAGTGCGCGCGCCATGCTCACGATCTGCTTGTTGGCGGCGCTGAGTCGACCGACCTCGGTGTGCGGCGACAGATTGGCGTGACCGAGACGGCGCAGCAGTTCCCTGGTCTGCCGCGCCGCCTCCGACCGCTTGGTGAACCCGCCCCTGGCCAGCTCGTGCCCGAGGAAGATGTTCTCCGCGATCGTCAGCCCGTCCACGACATCCAGTTCCTGGTACATCGTGGCGATGCCCAGTTCCAGAGCCGCTTCCGGCGTTGCGATCTCGACCGGTTCGCCGAGCCACCCGATCGTCCCCTCGTCGGGGCGATGCACACCCGCGAGCGTCTTGATCAGCGTCGACTTGCCGGCGCCGTTCTGCCCGAGGACGCAGTGGACTTCGCCGGGGAGCACGTCCAGATCGACCCCGCGCAGGGCCCGCACTCCGGCAAAGCTCTTCGTCACACCGCGCACCTCGAGTAACGCCGAGCGTTGGTCATCTTTGATCACACGCCGACCATAACATGTCGACGTCTCCGCGTTCGAGAGCCATGCAACGCGATGCGATCCGGCGTCGCGCGCGCGGATTTCGATCACCGATCCCGAAATTCCCACGGTCTACGGGCTTTTACCGGATCCCGGACGAAAGCTGTCGTGTCTACGACTCGTTCTGCTACCTTGAAGGCGGTCAGCCCCGGGGGCGGTCCTCGCGCGGAAGTGCGACGACGCCCTCGCCGCCCGACCTGCATTCACATTCAAGGAGGAATTCATGCGTTCAACCCGTTCCGTGCGCACGCGGGCGATCGGTGCCGGCGCCGCCGCGCTGACGGCCATCGCACTGCTGGCCGGCTGTACACCCGGCGCGCCCGAAGAAGAAGAGGGCGCCGACCAGGGCACCACCTCGGAGGAGAACCAGGCCACCGGCGACACGGTCGTCATCGGGTTCTCCGGACCGGCCGCCGACCACGGCTGGCTCGGCGCCATCAACTCCGGCGCGATCGCCGCGGCGGAGAGCTTCCCTGACGTCGAGCTGCAGCTGGCCGAGGGCACCAACGACGTCAACGCGCAGATCGCGGCCGTCGAGACCTTCATCAACGACGGGGTCGATGCGATCGTGCTGCTGCCCAGTGACGGCGCCGCTCTGACCGAGGTCGCGATCAAGGCCATGGAGGCCGGCATCCCGGTCATCAATGTCGACCGCGAGTTCTCCAGCCCGTTCGCCGCGCGGGCCACCGTGCTCGGCGACAACTACGGCATGGGCGTCAGCGCCGGCACGTACATCTGCGAGCAGGTCGGCGACAACCCCGACGCGATCGTCGCCGAGATCGCCGGCATCGACTCGCTCCCGCTGACGCAGGACCGCTCGGCCGGCTTCGCCGACGCGCTGGCGGACTGCGGACTGGAGGTCGGCCCCCGCGTGGCCGCCGACTTCACCGTCCAGGGCGGCGAGGCCGCGGCATCCCAGCTGCTGTCGGCCAACCCGCAGATCGATGCGCTGTGGAACCACGATGACGACCAGGGCATCGGCGTCCTCGCGGCGATCAACGCCGCGGGTCGCGACGAGTTCTTCATGGTCGGCGGCGCGGGTTCGCTGAACGCGATGGAGGCCATCGAGGCGGACGACACGGTGCTCAAGGCGACGATCATCTACCCGTCGACGCAGGCCGCCGACGGCATCGCCCTCGCCCGACTGATCGCACAGGGCAAGACGATGAGCGACCTGGTCACGCCCGGTGTGGCCAACCGCATCGTGCTGGATGCCCCCGTCGTTACGAAGGAGAACGTCGACCAGTACATCGGTCTGGCGTTCGAGTCCTGATCCGCACCACCTCTCGCCGGAAGGGGGCGTCTGCCTTTCGCAGACGCCCCCTCGAGGCACTCCCCGCCTTCGACACCCCCACGGAGTACCTGTGACCGAAAACCTTCGCGTCGCCATGATCGGCTACGGCTTCATGGGCGCCGCGCACTCGCAAGGGTGGCGCGTCGCTCCGCGCTTCTTCGACCTCCCCGCGCAGCCCTCGATGAGCGTGATCGTGGGCCGGGACCCGGACGGGGTCACGGCGGCCGCGCAGAAGTGGGGATGGGAGGAGGCGGCGACCGACTGGCGCGAGGTGATCGCCCGTGACGACATCGACATCGTCGACATCGTCACGCCCGGGGACACGCACGCCGAGATCGCGATCGCGGCCCTGGATGCCGGCAAGCACGTCATGTGCGAGAAGCCGCTGGCCAATTCCGTCGCCGAGGCGCAGGCCATGACCGATGCCGCCGACCGTGCGGCCGCGCGCGGAGTGCGGGCGATGGTGGGCTTCACCTATCGTCGTGTGCCGGCGGCGACGCTGGCCCGGGACCTGGTCGCAGCCGGACGCATCGGTCAGATCCGGCAGGTGCGCGCTTCCTACCGCCAGGACTGGCTGAGCGACGCCGAGGCCCCGCTGACGTGGCGCCTGCAGAAGGACCGCGCCGGTTCCGGTGCGCTGGGCGACATCGGCGCCCACGCCGTCGACCTGTCCGAGTTCATCACCGGGCTGCGGCTGCAGAGCGTGTCGGGGATTCTGGACACCATCGTCGCGGAGCGCCCGCTCCTGGGCGAAGGCATCGGCCTTTCCGGGACCGCTGCCGCCGAGCGGGGCGAGGTCACCGTGGACGACGTGGCGGTCTTCTCCGGCCGCTACGGATCGGCGGACGGATCGTACGCGCCGCTCGGCACGTTCGAAGCGAGCCGCTTCGCCACCGGGCGCAAGAATGCGCTCAGCATCGAGGTCTCCGGCTCCCTCGGCGCCGTCGCGTTCGATCTCGAGCGGATGAATGAACTGGAGTTCTTCGACGCGACGCTGCCCGCGACCGAGCAGGGCTTCCGCACGATCATCGTCACCGAGCCGGACCATCCGTACATTCGCGCGTGGTGGCCGGCCGGCCACACGCTCGGCTACGAGCACGGCTTCTCGCACCAGGTGGTCGACTTCGTATCCGCCATCGCCGAGGGTACGCAGCCGCGGCCCTCCTTCGCCGACGGCCTCCATGTGCAGAGGGTTCTGGATGCCGTCGAGCGCAGCTCCGCGGCGGGCAGCAGCTGGATCCCGATCCCGAACTGATCGCGCCACCCACGCGGTCGGTGCATTCTGAGAGACACTGCCCCGCCGGGCGCGGGGCGCGAGGAAAGGAACACGCAATGACGCGACCGATCACCCTGTTCACCGGGCAGTGGGCCGACCTGCCGCTGGAGGAGGTGGCCCGACTCGCCGCCGAGTGGGGCTACGACGGACTCGAGATCGCCTGCTGGGGCGACCACCTGGACCCCTGGCGCTGGGACGACGAGGAGTACGTGCAGGGCCGGCTCGATCTGCTCGAGCGCCACGGGCTGAAGGTCTGGGCGATCTCGAACCACCTCAAGGGCCAGGCGGTCTGCGACGACCCGATCGACCAGCGGCACCGGGACATCCTCTCGGACCGGGTGTGGGGGGACGGCGATCCCGAGGGCGTTCGTCAGCGAGCCGCCGAGGAGATGAAGCACACCGCACGGCTGGCCGCGAAGCTCGGGGTCAAGACCGTGGTCGGCTTCACCGGTTCGAGCATCTGGAAGTACGTCGCGATGTTCCCGCCGGTGACGCAGGCCGCGGTGGACGCGGGCTACCAGGACTTCGCCGACCGGTGGAACCCGATCCTGGATGTGTTCGACGAGGTCGGGGTCAGGTTCGCGCACGAAGTGCACCCCAGTGAGATCGCCTACGACTACTGGACGACGGTGCGCACGCTCGAGGCGATTGGCCACCGGCCCGCGTTCGGCCTGAACTGGGACCCCTCCCACTTCATGTGGCAGGAGCTCAATCCCGTCGACTTCATCCTGGAGTTCAAGGACCTGATCTACCACGTGGACTGCAAGGACGTGAAGCTCAATCTCGGCAACGGCCGCAACGGCCGACTGGGCTCTCACCTCGCGTGGGCTGATCTGCGCCGCGGATGGGATTTCGTCTCGACCGGCCGCGGCGACGTCCCGTGGGAGGCCTCCTTCCGTGCACTGAACAGCATCGGCTACGACGGCCCCATCTCGGTCGAGTGGGAGGACGCCGGAATGGACCGGCTGCTGGGCGCCCCGGAGGCGCTCGCGTTCGTCAAGCGGAACGCGTTCGCCGCGCCGGAGGCGGCGTTCGACGCGGCCTTCAGCGCCCGCTGATCAGTCCCGGACCGGGAAGCGCGCGTCCAGCCAGGCGAGCAGGTCGGCGCGCACTTCGGCCTGTGCTGCCTCGTTGAAGATCTCATGGCGCGCGTACGGGTAGACGAACGTCGTGACGTCGGTGAAACCCGAACGCGTGCGGTACGCATCAGCGAGTTTGTGCACGCTGCGCGGGCCGCCGACCGTGTCGTCGCGACCCACCATGAGCAGTGTCGGGATGTCGCGGCCGAGGTTCTTTTTCGGCTTGCCCATCATGCGCAGCTGGCCGTGCAGGCCGAAGAGCTGCCGCATCGGCGCAGCGGTGGTCAGCGGATCGGCGAGGAACGCTGCCGCGACCTCGGGATCACTGGCGAGCCATTCCATGCCTGTCGCATCCGGTCCGCTCCATCGCGCGTTCAGTTCGCCGAGGTTGCCCCAGCCGAGTTGGCGATAGACCGTACCGCTGAGCACGAGGGCGTCATAGGCCTCCGGTTCACGGTTCAGCAGCATCTGTGCCATGAACGAGCCCCACGAATGACCCAGGAGCACGAGGGGCAGACCCGGATTCTCCGACCGGATGAGTGCCGTCAGCTGCGACACCGCTCGAACGGCGCCCATGACGCCGCCCGGTCCCAGGCGGCCGAGCTTGGACACATCGTCGCCGTGCTGCTTCATCCCGGTGCGGCCGTGACCACGATGGTCGTCGGCGTACACGGTGTATCCGTCGGCGGCGAGTGCCTCGACCAGCGCACCATAGCGTCCGGCGTGCTCACCGACGCCGTGCGCGAGCTGCACGATCGCCTTCGGCGGAGTTCGAGCGGGGTGAACGTCGTAGACGATCGCGATGCCGTGCGCATCGATGAAGTCGGGCATGCGGCGAGTCTAGACAGCGCGGGAACGCGACATCCTTGCCGGCCACTGCCCACATCCGAATTTCGCTAGATAAGCTAGCGAAATGAACGGGACGCAGGCTTCCTCTCGACGCTGGTTCGGACTGGTCTTCATCAGCATCGCCGTCTCCCTGATCATCGTGGACTCGACCATCGTCAACGTGGCGATCCCGTCGATCGTCGATGAGCTGCAGATCTCCTCGACCCAGGTGCAATGGGTCCAGGAGGTGTACACCCTGGTCTTCGCCGCGCTCCTGCTCGTGTTCGGCAGTCTCGCCGATCGCTTCGGACGCCGACGGACCATGCTCATCGGCGTCGTGATCTTCGCCACGTCCTCGGTGGCGGCCGCCCTCGCCACCTCGGGCGAACTGCTGATCCTCGCGCGATTCGTCCAGGGCGTCGGCGGCGCGATGATCCTGCCCACGACCCTTTCGCTGATCAACGCCACGTTCCGCGGCCGCGAGCGCGGCATCGCGTTCGCCGTCTGGGGCTCCACCATCGGCGGCATGGCGGCGCTCGGCCCGCTGCTGGGCGGCTGGCTCACGACGGAGTTCTCGTGGCGATGGGCATTCGGCATCAACGTGCCGCTCGGCATCCTGATCATCGTCGGAGTGCTGCTCACGGTCGACGAGTCCAGGGAGGGCACGCGCCGGCGGGTGGATGCCGTGGGCGCGCTGCTGTCCGTCCTCACCAGCGCCGCTCTGGTCTTCGGTCTCATCGAGGGGCGGTCCCTGGGCTGGTGGACGACGAACGAACCCCTGACGATCGGGGCGTGGACGTGGCCGTGGGAGCTGTCCCCCGTTCCACTCGCCTTCGTCGTGTCCGCGGGCGGCCTGATCGCGTTCATCGCGTGGGGGCGGCATCGGATGCGCACGGGGCGGTCGACGCTGATCGCCTTCGGGCTGTTCCGCATCCCCTCCTTCCGCAACGGCAACATCGCGGCGCTGGTGGTCTCACTGGGCGAGTTCGGGATCATCCTGTCCCTGCCGCTGTGGCTGCAATTCGTGATCGGCTTCGACGCCCTGCAGACCGGCCTGGTCCTGCTCGCCCTCGCCATCGGTTCGTTCGTCGCCAGCGGGTTCGCCGGCGCGTTCAGCAACCGCATCGCTCCGGTGACGATCGTCCGGCTGGGGCTGATCGCCGAGATCTTCGGGGTGGCCGGGCTTGCACTCGTGATCTCCCCGACGACCCAGTGGGCGGCCCTGATCCCGTTCCTCTTCGTGTACGGCTTCGGCGTCGGCCTGGCAACCGCCCAGCTCACCGGCGTCGTGCTCGGCGATGTGCCCGTGGAGCAGAGCGGACAGGGGTCGGGAACACAGTCCACCGCTCGGCAGCTCGGCTCCGCGCTGGGCATCGCGGTGCTCGGCACCGTCCTGTTCACCAGTACGGCCATGCTTCTGGGCGCTTCGCTGGACGCGCGTGGCGTGCCCGCGGACCAGCGCGACCAGGTTGTCTCCGCCGTCGTGGACACTGCGGGGGGCGCGATCGCGGGGCTGGAGGCGGATCCGTCCACCTCCGACCTGGCCGACGAGGCGAAGGCCGCCTTCTCCACCGGCACCCAGTACGCCGCGTTCGCGGCGGCCGGGTTCCTCGTGCTCGGCCTGGCCGCGACGCTTTCGCTCGGGCAGCGGCGCCGGGGCGACCGGCCGTCAGATATACTTAGCAAGGATAATGAACTAGGCTAAGGATCGATGACTGAGCACGCAGCACCACCCTCCCCGGACCTCGCCCGCGCCGCATCGGATCTGCGTATCGCAGTGTTCCGACTCGCCCGCCGCATGCGCACCGAACGCGCTGTCGACTCGATGAGCGACGGCCAGTTCGCGGTGCTGGCCGTCCTGTCCGTCCACGGCCCGCACACGCTGACCGAACTCGCCGACCGCGAGCGCGTCTCCGCACCGTCGATGAACCGCACCGTCAACTGCCTCCAGGAGGCCGGGTACATCACCCGCTCGGCCGACGAGAGCGATGGCCGCAAAGTCGTGATCGATCTGAGCGATGACGGCCGCACCGTGGTCGACGAGACCGCACGGCGACGCGATGCGTGGGTCGAGGAAGCCCTCGCCGAGATCAGCCCCGAAGAGCGCGCGATCGTCGCGAGCGCCGCCGCCATCATGCAGAGGATGGTCGCCCGATGAGCGCGATGTTCCGTTCGTTCTCGGTCTTCAACTACCGCGTCTGGTTCATCGGCGCACTCGTGTCGAACATCGGCGCCTGGATGCAGGCGACCGCGCAGAACTGGGTGGTCCTGACCGAGCTCACCGACAATGACGCCGCCGCGATGGGCATCACCATGGCTCTGCAGTTCGCACCGCCGCTGCTGCTGGTGAGCCTCACCGGCTACGTCGCCGACCGGTTCGATCGACGCAAGCTGCTGATGGTCACCCAGCTGCTGCTGTTCCTGCTCGCCATCGCGCTCGGCGTGATGATCCTCACCGGTCACATGACGCTGATGATCATGTACGGCTTCGCTCTGGCACTGGGCGTGGTCTCCGCGTTCGACAATCCGGCCAGGCAGGCGTTCGTCTCGGACGTGGTGACGCGGGAGAACGCGTCCAACGCGGTCGCCCTGAACGCGGCATCCTTCAACGGTGCCCGCATGATCGGACCTGCCGTTGCGGGCATCGTCATCGTCGCCGTGGGCACCGGCTGGGTGTTCCTGATCAACGCGGTCACATTCTTCGGCATGATCGTCGCCCTCCTGATGATCCGCTCACACGAGCTGCTCCCGCGGGCGAACACCTCCGGGGCGTCCCGGCTGGCCGACGGCTTCCGCTACGTCGCACGGCGCCCCGACCTCGTCGTGACCTTCGCGATGGTCTTCCTGGTCGGCGCGTTCGGCATGAACTTCCCGATCTTCGCGTCGACGATGGCGCTCGAGTTCGATCAGGGAGCGGACGGATACGGGCTGCTCAGTTCGATCCTGGCGATCGGTTCGCTCGCCGGCGCCCTGCTGGCGGCCCGTCGGGACCGGGCACGCCTGCGGGTGGTCATCGGCGGCACTCTGCTGTTCGCGGTGGCCGCCGGAGTTTCGGCCTTCATGCCCTCGTACTGGGGATATGCCGCGACGCTCATGTTCACCGGCTTCGCGGTGGTCACGATGCTGACCACCGCGAACGGCTACGTGCAGACCACGACCGATCCCGCTCTGCGCGGACGCGTGCTGGCGCTGTACATGGCGATCCTCATGGGCGGAACCCCCGTCGGGGCGCCCATCGTCGGCTGGGTCGCCGCCGAATACGGCCCGCGCATGGCGATCCTCCTCGGCGCGGTGTCCGCAGTCGTGGCGTTCGCGATCGGCGGGACGTGGCTGCTCGCCACCGGCCGGTTGCATCGTTCCGAGTCCCGCCGGTTCGCGCTCACGATCGACGAGACCCTGCCGATCAGCGTCGTGCGGCCCGTCCCGGCCGAGTTCAGCGACGAGGTGGCCTCGACGACCCCGATCGGACTGCCGCGGGAGGCCCGGGAGCCTGCGCCGCGCTCGGCGTCCGTGCGAACAGACGCGGGCGAGCTGACGCGCCGGAGCTGACCCTCAGCGCCGGGGCTCGCGCAGCCCCAGGCGCACCAGATGCGCGTTGACGAAACGCCCCTCCGGGTCGAGTCGTTCGAAGACGGCTCGCGCGTCGGCGGCACGGGGGTGCACCCGCGCAATGTCGTCGGCCTCGAACAGGTGCAATTTGCCCCAGTGCGGACGTGCCCGGAACGGGGCGAGCGCGGCTTCGATGTGCGGCAGCGCCCCGCGCACCCCGGCGGGGTCGTTGCGCCAGGTGAAGTGGATGGCGACGAGATCACGCCGGTAGGCTCCGCTGAGCCAGAGATCATCGGATGCCGCGGTCCTCAGTTCGCTCACGAACAGGTGCGGCTGGATCACCGGCGCCAGCTCGCGCACCGCACGCAACGCGCCCGGTGCGTCCGATCGCGCCACGAAGTACTCCGTCTGCAGCTCGTCTCCGAAGGACGGAGTGCCGTCGAGACGGAAATGCGGAAGCCGCAGCATCCACGGTCCCGGCACGCCGCCGAGCTCGGTCAGGTCGGCGAGCCCGTCGAGCGGGTTGGCCTCGGCCACCCGCGCACCGTCCAGCAGCGCATCCGGGACCTCGTCATCGTCCGCGCCCAGGCGGGTCTTCACCCATACGTCGCCGATCAGCTCCGGCTCCCAGCGGGTGAACACGGACACGCTGTAGCCGGCGCCGGTGACGGCGTCCAGACCGGCGAGGGCGGCATCCCAGGACACCCCGCGGTAGATGTCCTGCCGCACCCGGTAGGTCGGCTGCACGGCGAGGGTGACAGCCACGATCACACCGAAGGCGCCGATCCCGACGGCGAGCGCGCCGAAGTCCGGCTCGCCCCGGAGGACCTCGCGTTCCTGCCCATCCGCGCCGATGTACCGGATGCCGCGGACCGCGCTGGTCAGCACGCCGTTGGCGTCGCCGGAACCGTGCGTCGCGGTCGCAATCGCCCCGGCGACGGAGATGTGCGGCAGCGACCCGAGGTTGTGCAGCGCACAGCCGCGCTGCTCGAGCCACAGCGCCAGTTCCCCATAACGGGTCCCTGCGGCCACGGTGACGCTCGCGGCATCCCGATCCAGTTCGTATCCCCCCGTCAACGGGGCGAGGTCGATCAGGGTCCCGGTGGTGTCGGGCAGATCGGTGAACGAGTGACGGGTCCCGAGTGCATGCACCCGCCCGCCGGTCGCGATCGCCCGCTGCACGTCCTGAACGGTGGCGGCGGCGACGATCCGGGGAGCCGCGTACTCGTGGCTTCCGGCCCAGTTGCGTGCCATGACCTCTCCTCCCGCCGCCGCGGCGCCGCGGCGATCAGGCGATCGTCTGTCCGCAGATCCCGCACAGCCCCAGCGCGGAGACCTCGACGTAGCATTCGGGGCACACTGCCCGCTGCTTCTCAGGCGCCGCGGGGGTACGCGTCGCCGCGGCGGCCCGCGGCGCCGCGGGGCGCCGCGCACGGACCGCCGGGCGCTCCAGGACCGGCTCGACCGGCGCGATCTCGGGCAGGTGCTCGGGACAGTAGAACCGGACGTAGCCGTCGTGGTGCTTGGGGTGACGGTGCTTGATCACCCACAGTTCGGTTCGGGAACGCAGTGCGGAGTCCCCTCCGCAGACGGAGCATCGGGTCTCCTCGCCGGGGAGGATCTCCGCGACGATCAGGGGCGTGTCGAACGGGATGCCATCTCGCCAGTCTGTTGATGCGGCGACCTTCATGGCTGTCCTCTCGTGCGAGCGTGGGAAGCCGACCATGACGCGCGGTCCGCGTGTCGCTCGGCTCGGTTGCGCTCCGCCGGTGGGCGTTGCGACTCTCGCGCTGTCTACGCTAGGCGACGACACCGCCACCGCGTAACCACCGGCTCATGTCGCTTCGGTGATGAATCCGAATCGCCCCGCGTGCCGCGCGGGTAATATGCCGCGGGACCGGGGTTTCCCACCCCTATGCTGAGCGACATGCATCCTCTCAGCTCGATCACGTCCCAGGCGGACGTCTCCTCGCTCTATACGACGTCGTCCCTGTTCGGTCTCGTCGTGTACATCATCACCGTCATCGCGCTGTGGAAGGTGTTCACCAAGGCCGGCTACGCAGGATGGCTCGCGATCATCCCCATCGTCAACGTCTTCGTGCTCGTGAAGATCGCCGGCTTCTCGGCGTGGATGGGCCTGCTCTACATCATCCCGATCGTCAACATCGTCTTCGCCATCATCGTCGCGCTGCGCGTGGGCAAGGGCTTCGGGCAGGGCGCGGTGTTCTCCGTGTTCCTGCTGTGGCTGATCCCGTTCGTCGGCTACCTGATCCTCGGCTTCGGCTCGGCTCAGTACCAGAAGGCGCGCGTCACCGCTTAGGCCGGAGCACACCGGCCCACTCCATCGGCGCATCCGCCGCGGCGCGAGTGGGCCGGCCCGTTTCCGAAGGCCCGCCGGCGGGGACGCCCTGTCGGCGCCGAGCGGACGGAGCCTCAGGCCTCGCGGGTGATCGTGACCTTCACGTGCAGCTGCGATTTGAACGGACCCGCGTACACGCCCCGCAGCGGCGGCACGTCGTTGTAGTCGCGGCCGCGTCCGACCAGGACATGACGATCGCCGATGTCGATGTTGTTGGTCGGATCGAAACCCTGCCATTCGCCGGCGAACCACTCGACCCACGCGTGGGACTCGCCGGTGACCGGGACCCCCACCTCCGCCTCCGGCCGCGGATGGAAGTACCCCGACACGTACCGTGCCGGGATGCCGACCTCGCGCAGTGCCCCCAGGGTGATGTGGGTGATGTCCTGGCAGACGCCTTTGCGCTCGGCCCACGCCTCCGCCGCCGTCGAATGCACGCCGGTGATGCCGTGCATGTACTCGACCGCGTTGCCGACCGCCATGGCGATCTCGTGCGCGGCGATGCCGGGCCGCTCGTGCTGGGCCGCGATGACGCGGGCGATCTCGGCGACCTCGGGGTGCGGTCGGGTGCGGCTTGTCTGGACGAGCTGCTCCACCGTCTCGATGGATCGCTCCACCTCGGTGCCCAGACGAGTCCAGGTGATGTCCGCGTGCTCCATCGGCCGCGGGCGCACCTCAACGAGTGAGCGCGCCGAGATGGTCAGCGACGCGTGCGGGGAGAGGACATCGAAAGCGGCGACGCGGGTGCCGAAGTAGTCGACGTACTGGTTGACCGAGGTCGACGGCTCGATGTCCAGCGACGAGCTCAGCACGAACTGGCTGTCGGTCGAGCTGGGCAGCATCCGCGCCTCGTTGTAGGACGCGGAGACCTCGCCGGGGTAGGAGAACCCGGTCTGATGCTCGATGCGGAGTCGCTTCACGATTGCCGCCCCAGCGGTCGGCGGGCGTGTCGGGTCGTCATGAAACCTCTCCGATCCAGCTCGGTTCGGCCTGGGTCGGGAAGAAGCGCGCCTTGATGGCCTCCGACGCCTCCCGCGTGACCTTCTGGACGGCACGCATGTGCTGCGGCAGATGGTCGAGGATCTCGCTGATCGGCCGGTACTCCAGGTCGTTGCGGATCTGCCCGAGCGCCCGCAGCACGGTGTTGGAGTGACCCACGCGATCGGCGCGGGGATCGATCGCGCTCATGCACTCCTCCGCACGCTGGATCGAGTAGATGATCGACCGCGGAAACAGCCGGTCCAGCAGCAGGAACTCGGCCGCATTCCGGGCGCTCGGCATGCCGCGGTACGTCCGCAGATAGGCCTCGTACGCACCGCAGGAGCGCAGGATCGTCGTCCACGACGGTCCGGATGCCTCGGTCAGGGACCTGGTCGCGAGCAGGCGCGCGGTCATGTCGGCCCGTTCGATGCTCCGACCGAGCGTGAAGAACTGCCACGCCTCGTCCCGGCTGGTGGAGGAGTCGACGGTGCCGACCGCGAGCGCGGCCCGCTCGCGCACCCATTTGAAGAACTCGTGGGCCTTGTCGGCCTGCAGCCGCCGCGGCATCCGTGAATTGGTGGTGTTGAGCGTCTCCCACAGTTCGGTCGAGACGATCTCACGCGCACGGCGGGCGTTCTCGCGGGACGCCTGCAGCGCGTAGGAGATGGATGCCGGATTCATCTGGTCGACCGCGAGCCTGGCCAGCACGTCCTGGCGGCGCACCACCTCGTCGGGTCCGGGCGGGAGGGCGCCCATCACCAGCAGAAGCGAGCGGCACGCGGTGTCCTCGTCGATCCACGGATCCTCGAGCAGGAGCTGCAGGTGCACGTCGAGGATGCGCGCGGTGCCGTCGCTGCGCTCGATGTACCGCCCGATCCAGAACAGGCTCTCGGCGATCCGGCTCAGCATGCGGCACCATCCTCTTCCCCGCGAGACTGCAACGGGGCATCCAGACAGTGCGGTTTACCCGCAGTCTCGAGGCGCGGATGCAGTCTCGCGGTCGACGGGATGGTGGCATCGCGAGCCTGCTGCTGCTGCTCCTGCTGCTCCACGCGCGTGCGCGGGCGATCCTGCGGAGAGTGGGTGGGGGGCGGCTGCCCGTCGTAGATGATCGGGATCGCTGCGGTGATCGTCGCGGCCTGATCGGCCACCAGGCCGGCCAGTCCGCTTCCCTGCCCGTACTCGACGTGCGAGGGGGCGGAGCCGCCGACGATCCACGTGTCCTTCGAGCCGCCGCCCTGGCTGGAGTTGACCACGAGCTGCCCCTCCGGCAGTGCGACACGGGTCAGTCCGCCCGGAAGCACCCAGATGTCCTCCCCGTCGTTGACGGCGAACGGGCGCAGATCGGCGTGCCGCGGGCGCATGCCGTCCTCCACGAGCGTCGGGATCGTCGAGAGCATGACCACCGGCTGGGCGATCCACCCGCGCGGGTCGGCGCGCAGCCGCTCGCGCAGAGTCTCCAGCTCGGCCGGTGACGCGTCCGGACCGACCACCAGCCCCTTTCCGCCGGAGCCGTCGACGGGCTTGATGACGAGCTCGTCGAGCCGGTCCAGCACCTCCTCCAGTGCGCCGGGATCCTCGAGCCGCCACGTGTCGACGTTCTTGAGGATCGGCTCCTCGGCGAGGTAGTACCGGATCAGCTCCGGGACATAGGTATAGAGCAGCTTGTCGTCGGCCACGCCGTTGCCCACCGCGTTGGCGATCGTGACGTTGCCCAGCCGCGCGGCGAGCATGAGTCCCGGTGCGCCGAGCATCGAGTCGGCGCGGAACTGCAGCGGGTCCAGGAATTCGTCGTCGACGCGACGGTAGATCACATCGACGCGCTGCGGTCCCCGGGTCGTGCGCATGAACACCTTGCCGCCGACGCAGAGCAGATCGCGCCCTTCGACGAGCTCGACACCCATCAGCCGCGCGAGCAGCGTGTGCTCGAAGTACGCGGAGTTGTAGACCCCCGGAGTGAGCACCACGACGTTGGGGTCCTCGATGCCGGCGGGCGCGGAGGCGCGCAGCGCGGCGAGGAGCTTGTTCGGGTAATCGCCGACCGGACGCACGCGCATCGACACGAACAGCTCGGGCAGCGTCTGGGCCATCACGCGGCGGTTGGAGATGACGTAGCTGACCCCGGACGGGACCCGCACGTTGTCCTCCAGCACGCGCATCTCTCCGTGCTCGTCACGGATCAGATCGATCCCCGAGACCTGGATGCGCACCCCGTTGGCCGAGCGGATGCCGGCAGCCTGACGGTAGAAATACTGGGACGAGGCGATCAGCCCGGCCGGCAGGACGCCGTCGCGCACGCAGTGCTGGCGGCCGTATGCATCGTCGAGGAAGGCCTCCAGCGCGCGCACGCGCTGCTTGACCCCCGCCTCGACCCGCGACCACTCGTCGAACGTGATGACCCGGGGAACGGCATCCAACGGGAATGGGCGTTCCTCGCCGGCGAAATCGAACGTCACACCCTGGGCGAGGTACGAACTGGCGAGCGATTCGGTCCGACCGCGCAGCTCCTCCTGAGTCATCTGGGCCAGTGCCTGGTAGAGCTCGCGATACGCCTCGCGGGACTGCGCTGCCTCGCCCGGATGCGAAGGGCTGCCGAACATCTCATCGAAGGCGGGGATGCCGGATGCGCTCTTTCGGGGTGCCAATGTTGACCCGTAGCCGTCGAAAAGATCACCCATTCCACGACTCTAGTCGGGGGTGTGTTGCCCGCATGTTTCGTGCGATCCCGGTGTGAAGCGCGCGCCGCCCCGCCCGGCGCGGCGCGAGCGTAGGCTTCAGCCGTGGGGAGCGGGACGAGGGGTCGACGGCTCGCGGCGGCGGGGGCCGGCGTTGCCGCAGCCGTGCTCGGCGGCGGTGTGGGAGAGCTGACGGCGACCCTGATGTGGCCCGATGCGAGCCCGATCGCCGCGATCGGCTCCGCCCTGATCGATCTCGCGCCGCCCTGGGCCAAGGATGCCGCGATCGCGCTGTTCGGGACCGACGACAAGCTCGCGCTGATCATCGGCATCGGCATCGTGCTGGTGGTGCTCGCGGCGATCACCGGGCTGGTGGAGCTGCGGTGGCCGCCGTTCGGCATCGCCGCGATGATCCTGTTCGGCGGAGTGGGCGCCGTCGCCGCCGTCACCCGGGCCGATCCCGCCCCGCTGGACTGGGTGCCCTCGGTGGTCGCCGGCGCCGCAGCGGCCCTGGCTCTGGCCCTGCTGATGGCCCGGGTACCCGGGCGTCTGAAGGTCGCACCGATCGCGGTGCCCGAGCGCGCGACGGAGCCCGAACCGGACCCGGCCGAGCAGTCCACACCACTCCAACGCCGCACCTTCCTGCTCTGGACGGTGGGCACCGTGGCGGTGGGCGTGCTGGCGGCGGTGGGTTCTTCGCTCGCCCGCGCCGGCGTCCACGCCGTGACCGCGGTCAGGGACGCACTGACGCTGCCGGCTCCGGCCGTCGCGGCGCCGCCGGTGCCGGCCACGGCCGAGCTCGACGTTCCCGGCCTGGCGCCGGTGGTCACCCCCAACGCGCAGTTCTACCGCATCGACACGGCGCTCCTGGTGCCCCAGGTGGACCCGGCGGACTGGACTCTGCGCATCCACGGACTGGTCGGCACCGAGGTCACCATCACGTGGGATGAGCTGCTGGCGCTGCCGCTGCAGGAGAGCTACACCACCCTCGCGTGCGTGTCGAACGAGGTCGGCGGCGATTTGATCGGCAACGCGCTGTGGCTCGGCTACCCGATCCGCGACCTCCTGGCGCGGGCCGCGCCGACCGCCGAGGCGGACATGGTGCTCTCGCACTCGATCGACGGATTCACCGCCAGCTCGCCGCTGGCGGCTCTGACCGACGCGCGCAATGCGATCCTGGCGATCGCGATGAACGGCGAGCCGCTGCCACCCGAACACGGCTTCCCGGTGCGAATGGTCGTGCCCGGCCTGTACGGCTACGTGTCGGCGACGAAGTGGGTCACCGAGCTGGAGGTCACGCGGTTCGACGCGGTCAGCGCGTACTGGACGACCCGCGGATGGTCCGAGCGCGGGCCGATCAAGCTGCAGTCGAGGATCGACGTGCCCCGCAAAGCGCAGGGTCTGAAATCCGGGGAGACGGTCATCGCCGGAGTCGCCTGGCAGCCGACGGTGGGCATTGCGGCCGTCGAGGTGCAGGTCGACGAGGAACCCTGGCAGACGGCGACGCTGGCGACAGCCATCTCCGATGACACGTGGGTGCAGTGGATGCTGCCCTGGACGGCGACCACCGGCAACCACGTGATCCGATGCCGGGCAACCAGCAAGACAGGGGAGGTCCAGACCGAGACGCGCACCCGGACAGACCCCGATGGCGCCAGCGGGTGGCCGGAGCGATTCGTGGAGGTCTTCTGACGCCGACCCCTCGTACGCCTAGCGGTCGCTGGTACGCATGGCGTTGACCTTCTGCGATCAGCCCGCAATGCTGGAAAGGCGGACCCCCGGTCGCCGATCGGACGCGCAACGGCGACGGAGGCGGTATGACCGAGCGGATCACGGTGGCTGAGGCGATCGGCAGGACGATCGCCTCACGGGGCGGGGCGCACATCTTCGGTGTCGTCGGAAGCGGCAACTTCCATGTCACCAACGCGATGATCGACGCCGGGATGCCGTTCACCGCGACGCGGCACGAGATGGGTGCGGCCACGATGGCCGACGCGTTCAGCCGCACCACCCCCGGGCGCCTGGCCGTGCTGTCCGTGCACCAGGGCTGCGGGTTGACCAACGCCCTGACCGGCATCGCGGAGGCGGCCAAGTGCCACACGCCGCTGCTCGTCGTCACCGGTGACACCGCGGCGGGCGATGTCACCTCGAACTTCTACATCGACCAGGACGCCGCCGTCGCCTCCGTCGGCGCCACTCCTGCGCGGATCCGCACGCCGGCGTCGGCCGTGGTGGACACCGCCGCCGCAATCCGCACCGCCGTGGTGGGGCGCGAGACCGTCGTGCTCTCGCTGCCGGTCGATCTTCAGGAGGAGTACGTCGACTTCGACGAAGCCGCCATCCCCCTCTTTCCCGCGCCTGCGCCCTCCGGCCCCTCACCCGAGGAGCTCGCGCACCTGGTGGGACTGCTGACCGCGGCGGAGCGCCCGGTCATCGTGGGAGGACGTGGCGCGTGGGGTGCGAAGGACGAACTGCGACGGCTGGCCGCGGCATCCGGTGCCCTGCTGGTCACCTCCGCGGCCGGGCGCGGTCTGTTCGTCGAGGACGAATGGGCGCTGGACGTCATGGGCGGCTTCGCCACCGAGGGCGCGGCGGAGCTCATCTCCGGCGCCGATGTCCTGGTCGCCTTCGGCGCCGCGCTCAACACGTGGACCACCCGCAGCGGCGAGCTGCTGCAGACGGCCACGACCGTGCAGGTCGATGACCGCGCCGACGCGATCGGCCTGCATCGCACGGTCGACCTCGGCATCGTCGGGGATGCCGCATCCGTCGCCGCCGCAGTCGCGGACGCGGTCCACAAGCGCGCACCGGGCAAGGCGGGCTATCGCACCCCCGACGTTGCGGAGCGGGTGCGCCGGTTCCGGTACTGGAAGGACCAGCCGTTCACACCGCGACCGACGGCGGAGCGCGTCGATCCGCAGGAGCTGACGAACGCCCTGGATGCCATCCTCCCGATCGAGCGGGTCGTCGTGCCGGACGGCGGAAACGTCAACTGCTATCCGGGCGCGCACCTGCGGGTGCCGGACGAGCGCGGGTACTGCATCCCGCTGTCGTTCCAGGCGATCGGCATGGGGCTGGCCGCCGGAATCGGCGCCGGAGTCGCGCAGCCGGACAGACTCCCGGTCGTCGGCACGGGCGACGGGGCGTTCCTGATGTCGCTCGTCGAGCTCGACACGGCCGTGCGGCTCGGGCTGGGCATGGTTGTGATCGTCTACAACGACGACGCGTACGGGGCGGAAGTCAACCTCTTCGAGCCGTACACCGACAAGCTCGACCTGGTGCGGTTCCCCGAGACGGACATCGCCGCCATCGCCCGGGGATACGGCTGCGAGGGGATCACCGTCCGCAGCGTCGCCGACCTCGATGCGGTGCGGGACTGGGTCGACGGTCCCCGAGACCGCCCCCTCGTGATCGACGCCAAAATCGCCAAGTTCCCGTCCTGGCTGATGGCGCGCCGCCACCGCCGGTCCACCGCCCCGGGTGAGCCGGTGCGCATCTCCCATTGACCACCCGGGTCCGTACGCATTGCGACGTACGGACCGCATTGCGTACACTAGATCACGTCGGCCGCACGACCATTCCTTCCGCGCCGACCGCATGAGACGAGGACGACCATGCCAGATTCACCCAGCGACGCCGTCAGGCCCCTGCGCAGCAACCTCCCGCCCACATCCGCGCTGGGCATCGCCCGTCGGGCGCAATGGCGCTCGCTCGGGATCCCGGCCGGCGACCTGCTCAAGCCCAAGGTCGCGATCGTCAACACGTCCTCCGAGCTGGCCGCCTGCTACGCCCACCTCGACGAGGTCGCCGACGCGCTCAAGACCGAGCTGCGCGCCCTGGGCGTGCTGCCGTTCGAGATCCGCACGGTCGCCCCGAGTGACTTCGTCACGAGCGCCGGCCGCGCCGGCCGGTACATCCTCCCCAGCCGCGATCTGATCGTCAACGACATCGAAGCCGCGGTCGAGGGCGCCAAACTCGACGCGATGATCTGCCTCAGCTCGTGCGACAAGACCACCCCCGCGCATCTGATGGCGGCCGGGCGTCTGGACATCCCCACCATCATCGTGCCCTGCGGGTACCAGCATTCCGGACTCGCGGAGGGCCGCGAAGCCGACGTCGAGGAGGTGTTCCTGCTGGCCGCCAAGGCGGCCGTCACCGGCGAGTCCACCGAGCACCTCGAGGAGCTCGCCGACGACGCGATCCTCGGCCCGGGGGTGTGCGCGGGGCTGGCGACGGCGAACTCGATGCACATGGTCGCCGAGGCGATCGGCATGGCCGTCCCCGGCGCGGCTCCGGTCCGCGCCAACAGCGAACCGATGTGGGATTCGGTCCGCCGGTCCGCGGCCGCCCTGGTCGACCTCATCGAACGGGACATCCGGCCCCGTGCCATCATCACGGACGGCTCCATCCGCAACGCCGTGCGCACGATGCTGGCTGTGGGCGGCTCGATCAACACGATCAAGCACCTCCAGGCGATCGCGGTCGAATCCGGTCTGGACATCGACGTGTGGGAGACCTTCCGCACGCTGGGCCGCGACACGCCCCTCCTGGCCTCGGTGCGCCCGAACGGTCCGTGGCTCGTGGAGCAGTTCGAAGACGTCGGCGGCGGGGCGACCATCCTGCGCGAGCTGCTGCCGCTGCTCGACGGCGACCAGCTCACCGTGACCGGCAAGACGATCGCCGAGAACGCCGCCGACGCCCGGCCGGCCGACGGGGAGATCATCCGCCCGATCGCCGACCCGTTCGGCACCGACCCCGCGATCGCGGTGCTGCGAGGCACGCTCGCGCCGGGCGGAGCCGTCGCCAAGCGTCCGGTGCCCGACCCGGGGCCGCGCCGGTTCACCGGCCCGGCCCGCATCTTCGCCAACCGCGAGGAGGCCATCGACGGCATCTCGAACGGGCGGCTGCGCCATGGCGATGTCGCCGTGATCCGCGGCATCGGCGTCTCGGGCGCACCCGGCATGGGGCTGACCAGCGCGTTCATCTTCGCCCTGCACGCGAAGGGCCTCGCCCAGAGCGTCGCTCTGGTCACCGACGGACAGTTCAGCGGCCTGGTCAACCAGGGCATGACGGTGGGCGAGGTCTCCCCCGAGGCCGCGGCCCCCGGGGCGCCGCTCGGCCTCGTGCAGGACGACGACATCATCGACATCGACCTGGCCACCGGCAGCCTCGATCTGCTCGTGGATCCGGCCGAGCTCGCCGCCCGGCCGCCGTACGCGCCCCCGGCGGACCGCGACACCGGCGGCGGCATGCTCGACCAGTACGAGCAGCTCGTCCAGCCGCTCAGCTGCGGAGCCGTGCTGTGCGCACGCCCCGCCGGGCCCTGCACGTCGGACGCCTCGGACGAGGCATCCGCCCTTTCACTGACGGAGACCGCATGAGCACCCCCACCATCCACCTGCCCGCCGCCGACGTGCCGGTCATCGGCGAGTACGACGTCGTCGTGGTCGGTGGCGGCCCCGCCGGCATCATGGCCGCCACCGCCGCGGCGCGCGCGGGCCGATCGACTCTGCTCATCGAGCGCTACGGCTTCCTCGGCGGCGCCGGGACCATGGGCGGCCTCGCCACGTTCTGCGGGCTGCACGCGCGGATCTACGGCGAGGACCGACGCGTCATCCGCGGCTACGCCGACGAGCTGCTGGACCGCATGGCCGCGATGGACGGACTGAACGAGCCGCACCTCTCGGTGGACAACCGCATCCAGGCGCTCTCGTACGACATCTCCGTCCTGAAGATCGCCGCCGACGAGCTTGTCCTGGCCAGCGGCGCCGAGCTGCTCTTCCATACCGCCGTCGTCGACGTCGTGATGGCCGACACTGCAAAGATCGACGCCGTCGTGGTGGAGTCCAAGTCCGGTCGCGCCGCGATCCGCGGCCGCTTCTTCATCGACGGCTCGGGCGACGGCGACCTGGCCGCCTGGTCGGGGGCGCCGTTCGAGCGCTCCGAACACCTCATGTACCCGTCGCTGATGTTCCGCATCAACGGGGTGCACCCCGAAGAGGCCGGCGAGGCGTGGAAGACCATCCGCCGGATCATGGAGGAGGCCGAAGAGGCCGGCACGCACAGCTTTCCCCGCAAGAAGCCGATCGTGCGCCCGCAGCGCAACCCGCTGGAATGGCGCTCGAACCTGACGCAGCTCTCCAACGAGGACGGCTCGGCCGTCGACGGCACGAACGTGGAGCAGCTCACCCGCGGCGAGATCCAGGGCCGCCAGCAGGTCAAGGACACGTTCGCGTTCATCAAAGCCGTCACCCCCGGCTTCCAGGACTCCTACATCGTGGACATCGCCCCCTCGATCGGAATCCGCGAGACCCGCCGCATCGTCGGGCCGTACCAGCTGACCGAGGACGACGTCCTCGGCTGCGCCGACTTCGACGACACCATCGGCGTGAACGGCTGGCCCGTCGAAGCGCACGTGGTCGGCGACGTGGAATTCCGCTTCGCGCCGGTCGACTCCCGCGGGTACAACCAGCTCCCGTACCGGATGCTGGTGCCTCAGGTCGTCGAGAACCTGCTGGTCGCCGGGCGCTGCGCATCGATGACCCAGGGTGGCCAGTCCTCCGGGCGGGTCACCGGACCGTGCTTCGTGATGGGCCAGGCCGCAGGCACAGCCGCCGACCTGGCGCTCAGTGCGGGCACCAGCGCTGCCGGCATCGACATCGGCGAGCTCCAGGCCCGCCTCACCGCCGCAGGCGCCTACCTGGGCACCACCCTGCCGACCGGCATCGCCGCGCCGGTCAGCTAGCCAGTGCGCCCGGCGTTGCGCGCGACACGCGCGCGATGACCGGGCGCCGCTATGCCCGGGCCGCCCGGAACAGCTGCGGATTCGCGCTGCGGTAGGTGCGCGCGACCCGCACAGCGGCATCCCGCAGGACCGGGACGACGTCCTCGATCATGCTCTGCTCCGACTCGCGCACCGTGGTCGATGACGCTGCCAGCGCCCCGACCGCCTCGGAGTCGACGAGGATCGGCACGGCGGCCGCGAGCATCCCGGGATGAAGCTCCTCGACCGAGACGTCGAAGCCGCGCTCACGCACCAGCGCGAGTCGGTCGCGCAGGTCGGACTCGTCCACGATCGTCTGCGGTGTGTGACCCTCGAGGGGGGCGACGCGGAAGTAGTCGTCCACCGCCGTATCCGGCGCGTTCGCGAGCAGCACCTTGCCCAGCGCCGTCGCGTGCGCCGGCAGGCGCATCCCCACACGCACCGCGTCGGGAAGCGGACGGCGGTCCTCCACGCGGGCGACGTGGATGATGTCGACGCCGTCCAGCACGCCCACACTGCAGGTCTCGCCCGTGCGCTCGACCACCTCTCCCATGAAGGGGTAGGCGACCTCGGGCAGCGAGGCGGTGGAGAAGTATCCGGCGCTGAGCTCGAGGATCCGGGGGGTCAGGCTCCACATGCCGTTCTGCGAGCGGGCGTAGCCGAGGTGGGCGAAGGTGAGCAGGATGCGTCGCACCACCGGGCGCGGAAGGCCGACCCGGGCGACGATCTCACTGGGGCTCAGCGCCGCGTCGTGACCACCGAAGGCCCGGAGCACCTCGATGCCGCGCTCGATGCTCTGGATTCGATCGCGGGACCTGTCTTCCGCCACTGGTATGCCGCCGTCCCGATACACGCGCGCTTCGCGTTGCGATCCCATCCTAGGGATCGCAACGCGAAGCGACGTGGAGACCCGCTGCTGCTACGCGCTGACGTTCCGCAGCCCGTACACGGACTCGTGCCACGGGATCACGAACCGCTTGGCCTCGTTGACGATCAGATACAGCACGAGGCCGATGATCGACAGCAAGAGGATCAGCGCGAACGTCCTCGCCGCATCCAGGGAGTTCATCGCGGAGACGACCATGTTTCCGAGGCCGTTGTTGCCGCCCAGGTACTCGCCCACGATGGCGCCGATCGTCGCCAGGACGATGCCGACCTCCATGCCCGCGAACAGGTACGGCTGCAGGCTGCGCATGTCCAGCTGCAGGAACGTCTGACGCCTGCTCGCGTTCAGGCTCTGCATCACCTCACGGTGGCCCTGCTCGACCGAACGCACGCCGAGCAGCACGTTGAGCATGATCGGGAAGAACGCCAGCAGCGCCGCCAGGACGACCTTGGAGGTCAGACCGAAACCGAACCAGATCACGAACAGGGGCACGAAGGCCACCTTCGGAGCAACCTGCGCGATGACGATCAGGGGCCGGAGGCTGAGTTCCAGCCATTGCACCTTGCCCAGGACGACGCCCACCACCACACCGCACACGACCGCGATCACGAAGCCGATGATGACCTCGCTCACCGTCACGACGACGGCCGCCCACGTGCGCGGTTCGGACAGCAGCTGGATGAACGATGCGCCCACGGCCTGCGGCGGCGGGAAGATGAACGGGTTGACGTTCAGCAGCGTCACAATCGCCCACCAGGCGACGACGATGATGACCACGAGCGACGGCGTGACGATCCACGGCAGTGCTTTCAACATTCGGGGTGACATGTCGTCATTCCTCCTCGTCGAGGTCGCGACGCAGGATGCGCACGATCTCGTTGAACTCAGGGGTCGTGGTGACCTCGACGGCGCGAGGCTTGGGGAATTCCGCCGGCAGGATCTGACGGATCCGACCGGGACGGGGGGTCATGTGCACGACCCGGTCCGCGAGGAAGACCGCCTCGGGGATGTCGTGCGTGACGAAGACCACCGTCGAATTCGTCTCCAGCACGATGCGCTGAAGCTCCAGGTTCATCCGCTCTCGGGTGAGCGCGTCCAGCGCCCCGAACGGCTCGTCCATCAGCAGAAGTTCCGGCTCCGTGCTCAGCGCCCGCGCGATGGCGGCGCGCTGGCGCATCCCTCCGGACAGCTCACGCGGGTAGGAGCGCTCGAACCCGGTGAGGCCGACCAGCCGCGCCAGCTCGGCAGCCCGCTCCCGCCGCTCGGCTTTGCCCACGCCTCGGAGCTTGAGCGGTAGGGCGATGTTGTCCAGGATGGAGAACCACGGGAACAGGTTGCTCTCCTGGAACACGAAGCCCAGCTTCGTGACCGCGGACGGATCCACGTGACCGCCGCGCCACAGCGACTTGCCGTCGACCTCGACGGTGCCGGTGCTGGGCGGGAGCAGTCCGCCGATCATGCGCAGCAGGGTGGTCTTGCCGCAGCCGGAGCGGCCGATCAGGGCGACGAACTCGCCCCGCTCGATGCTCAGGTTCACGCCGGAGACCGCGTGGGTGACGCCGTTGCGGGTGTGGAAGTCGCGCCCGATGTCCTGGATGCGCAACCGCGGTGGCTCTACGGCGACGGGTGATGCGCTCGGCACGAGCGTCTCATTTGTCATGGGAGGTGTTGCCTCTCGTATCGGTGTGCCGCGCCGTCCCCCCCCGGGAACGCGTGGGGCGGCGCCGGCCGGGGGGGGGGGGGAGTCGGGGGGGCCGGA